>DATBRX010000071.1:0-8895 GCA_036560085.1 Candidatus Limnocylindrales bacterium | reverse complement strand
TTCTTCGAGATGCTCGGCAACTGGTCGTTCGGCGACTACTTCAAGAAGGAAGCGATTGCCTGGGCGATCGAGCTGCTGACGACGGTCTACAGGATCCCGTTCGAGCGCCTCGGTGCGACAACCTACAAGGACGACGAAGAGGCGCGAACGTACTGGCGCGAGATGGGCATGCCATCCGAGCGCATGGCCATCTGGGGCGACGTCGACAAGGGCGACGACAGCAACTTCTGGCGCATGGCTGACACCGGGCCGTGCGGTCCGTGCAGCGAGATCCACTTCGACCGCGGGGCGCACCTATCGGAGGGGCCGCACTGCACCCCCGATCACGACGAGAACTGCCCGCGCTGGCTGGAGATCTGGAACCTCGTCTTCATGGAGTTCGACCAGCCGGCCGAGGGGCCGCGTGTCCCCCTGCCGTTCAAGAGCGTCGACACAGGCATGGGCTTCGAGCGCCTGGCGAGCGTCCTGCAGGGCGTCAACACCAACTACGACACCGACATCTTCACGCCCATCCACGAGAAGATGCGTTCGCTCCTGGGCCACGATCCGGAGAGGTTCGAGCAGGAGCGTTTCAGCTACCAGGTCATCGCCGACCACATACGGGCGCTGACCTTCCTCGTGGCGGACGGCATCCGCCCCTCGAACGAGGGCCGCGGCTACGTCTTCCGGCGCATCCTCCGACGCGCGGTGCGCCACGGCCGGCTGCTCGGCCGCACGGAGCCGTTCCTGGCCGAGTTGTCCGGCGTCGTCGTCGACTCCATGCAGGGTGCCTACCCGCTGCTGACCGACGCGCGCCCGGATATCTACAGCGTCATCGCCGCGGAGGAGCGCCAGTTCGCTCGCACGTTGGACGCGGGCGTGGTGCATTTCGAAGAGGCACTCATCCCCATCACCGGCGCGACGCGCAAGGTGGGCGGCGTGCGCCCGGAAGACCTGCCGGCCGATTCACCGGTCCTGCCCGGTGATGTCGCGTTCCGCCTGCATGACACGTACGGCTTCCCGATCGACCTGACCGTCGAGCTCGCGGCGGAATACGGAGTAAGAGTCGACCGCGCAGGCTTCGAGGCCGCGCTCGACGAACAGCGCCAGCGCTCGCGCGGCGGCAAGAAGGCGGAGCTCGCCGGGCACGCGGAGATGCAGGCCCTGTACGGACAGCTGAGCGAACGCACCGGCGCGACCAGGTTCCTGGGCTACGAGACCACGGATGCGCCGGGCAAGGTGGTCGCGATCCTGCGCGATGGCACCGACTACCAGGAGCTGGAGGCCAAGCCGGAAGCTGAGCTCCGACTACCGGCCGAGGCCGAGGCGGAGATCGTGCTCGACCAGACACCCTTCTACGCGGAGGGTGGTGGCCAGGTCGGTGATCAGGGCGTCCTGAAGTCGGAATCGGGCGAGGTGATCTTCACCGTGACGGACACGCAGCGCCCGGTCGCGGGCCTGATCGTGCACCGCGGCACGCTGCACGGCCGCGTCAAGGTGGGGGAGACGCTGACCGCTGTTGTTGACGGAGTGCGGCGGGCCAGGACGATGCGCAACCACACCGCCACGCACGTGCTGCATCGTGCGTTGCGCAACACGGTCGGCGAGCGCGCCCGCCAGGCCGGGTCGCTGGTCACGCCCGACTACCTGCGCTTCGACTTCCCGCTCGACCGGCCGCTCAGCGATGACGAGAAGCGCGCCATCGAGACCGAGGTGCGCGGCGTCGTGCGCGACAACCGCACCGTGACGCCCAAGTTCATGACCATGGCCGAGGCGCAGGCCGCGGGCGCCGACGCGTTCTTCGACGAGAAGTACGGCGAGCAGGTGCGCGTCATGTTCGTCGACGGCTACTCGCGCGAGCTGTGCGGCGGCACCCATTGCGCCGCGACCGGCCAGATCGGCTCGTTCGTGATCACCGGCGAGCGATCGATCGGCAGCGGCATGCGCCGGATCGAGGCGTTGACCGGCGACGGTGCGGACGCGTACTTCAACAATCGTCTGGCACTCCTTGACCGCGCGGCGGAAGCGGCCGGCGCCAAGACGATGGACCAGCTGCCGGCGCGCATCGCTGAGATGAAGTCGCGCGGCGGGCGCGGCGGTGCGAGCCCGGGCAGCGACAGCGCTACAGAGTCGCCATCGGCGCTCGCCAGGTCCGCCGCGGAGGTCGACGGGACGCGCTTTCTCTCATACGCCGCGCAATTTGACACGATGAAGGAACTGCAGTCGTACGCCAAGGCACTGCGCGCCGAGCTGGGCGCAGGCGTGATCGCGCTCGGGCTGGAGGCGGATGAGCCGCAGCTCTTCGTCACGGTGAGCGACGACCTGGTTTCGCGCGGCGTCAGCGCCGGCACGCTCGTGGGCCATGGCGCGCCCCTGATTGACGGCAAGGGCGGCGGCAGGCCGGAGATGGCGCAGGCCCGCGGCACGCGGCGTGATCGGCTGCCCAGCGCCCTGACGGCGATCCGCGAGGCACTCGAAGCGACGCTGCGCAACGGGGCGTAGTCGAGTGGCCTTCTGGCGGCGATTTCTCAAGGGCAGCGACAGCAACAAGCTCGCGGCGTGCACCGCGCTCGATGTCGGCACCGAGTTCGCGAAAGCGCTGGTGTTCGAGATCAACGCCGACGGGACGGCAACAGTGCACGGGGTCGGCCGGAAACGGCAAGGACTTTCGCACATGCAGTCGGGCACAGTCGCCGACATCAACGCCGTGGTCGACAACTGCCAGGTCGCCCTCCAGGAGGCGGAGGAGATGGCCGGCTTCCGTTCGAGCCAGGTCATCGTCGGCATAGCGGGCGAGCTCGTGAAGGGCTTCACCACGAGCATGTCGCAGGAGCGGAAGAAGCCCGATTCGCAGCTGTCGGCGCGCGAGCTGGACGTACTCATCGACAACACCCAGCGCGAGGCGCTCAAGGAGGCGGAGCGGACCATAACCTGGGAGACCGGCCTGCCCAACGTCGACATCCGGCTCGTCCACGCCGCGGTCACCGGGGCCACGATCGACGGCTACCAGGTCACGAACCCGCAGGGCTTCCACGGCCGCCACGTGCGCATCAGCATCTTCAACGCGTTCGCGCCGCTGATCCACCTCGGTGCGCTTCAGACAGTCGCTGGCATGCTCGACCTGGAGCTCGTCGCGATCGTGGCCGAGCCCTACGCGGTCGCGCGATGCATGGATGACGAGCAGGTCCAGCAGACCGGCGCGCTGTTCATCGACGTCGGCGGCGGAACGACAGACGTGGCGCTCGTTCGCCAGGGCGGCATCGAGGGCACGCGCATGTTCGCGCTGGGCGGGCGCGCATTTACCAAGTCGCTCGCCGACAGGCTCGAGCTGCCCTTTGCACGGGCAGAGGAGATCAAGGTCGACTATTCGCGCGGCATGACCGTTGAGCGCCACGAAGAGGTCGCGCAGATCGTCGCGGAGGACGTGGCGGTATGGCAGGCCGGGGTGGAGCTGGTGCTCGAGGAGTTCGCCAAGACGGGCATGCTGCCCGGCCGCATCTACCTGTGCGGCGGTGGCGCGCGGCTACCCCAGATCACCGCATCATTGCGCGACGCGAACTTCGCCAAGGCACTGCCTTTCGCGCGGCCGCCCCAGGTGGAGGCAATCAGCGTCAAGGATGTTGCCCAGATAACCGACGCGACCGGGCTGCTCGTCGATGAGCAGGACATCCCGCCCATGTCGCTCGCTCACCAGGCGCTCGAGATGGCCGCGGCGGAAGCGCCGCTCGATGAGGCGCTGCGGCGCGTGCTGCGCCAGATGAAGGTTTAGGAAATGAACCCAACCTCCGCAGGCGCCCTCACGGGCGCTGCTGCGCGCACTCGGCGCCGGACCGCAGCCGCGGGCCTGCGTCTCGGCTTGCGATGAGCACGATCTACCTCGAAGCAGACGATGAGATCACGACCGCCATCGCGCGGCTGCGCGCGGTCACGGACGGCGAGGTCGTGCTGGTCGTGCCACCCGGCTCGCGCGTCGCCACGTCGCGCATCAACTTCAAGCTGCTCGCGCGTGAGGCCAACGAGCGCAAGCTCAACGTCGCCGCAGTCAGTGACGATCCGGCAGTGCGGGCGCTGGCCGTTTCCGCCGGGTTGCCCACCTACGACACCATCGGCGCGGCCGAGAACGCGCTGGCCAACTTCCGCGAACAGGACCGCAGGCTCGCCGAGCGCCTGAGCGGCCGCGCGGGCGAAGCCAAGGTGAGCGACGAGGAGGCGGAGGCGCTCCGCACATCACGGCCACCACTGTGGTCATCGAGGCGCGGAAGCGAAATGCGCGACAGCGACGTGCGCGACAGCGACACGAGCATCATGCCCGCGCCAGCCCTGGACGCGCCCCTCGCCGAGCAGGCCGCCGACAACGCGCGCAATGCCACGTTCGCCGCGGGCCGTGCGCGCATGGGCGCGACGGACAGCCGCTTTGGCGACACGCGCGCCATGGATACCGACCAGCGGAGCGATATCGAGGCGCGCAGCCAACGTCGGCGGCGCGGCCGGCGGATCCCCATCGCGCCGCTCCTGGTGGTGGGACTGCTCGCGCTGCTGATCGGCGGCGTGGCTTACGGCGCCTATGTGCTGCTGCCGACCGCGACCATCACCCTCACGCCCCAGACCACGACCATGCGCCTCGACCCTTTTGCGGTCACGGCCGATCCAAACACGGCCGTCGTCGATCCCGTGAGCGGCACGCTGCCGGCGCAAAATATCGCCGTGCCGCTGCACGTGAGCGACACGTTCAATGCGACGGGCACCCAGGTCAGCGAGACCAAGGCCACCGGAACCGTCCGATTCCGCAGCGAGAACACGGTCACCCCGGTCACAGTTCCGGCGGGCACCTTCGTGGCGACCGAGGACGGCGTCGAGTTCGTCACGCTCGAGGCCGCCGTGGTGCCGACGGCCGACTTCGCGACGTCCACCCCGGGCACGGTCAACGTCCCGGTGCGGGCCGTCAGAGCCGGGCCGAACGGCAATGTCGACGAGCACACGATCGTCCTGGCGCCGCGCTCGATCTCATCGCAGCTCGTGTCGGTCAGCAACCCGGCGCCAACCAGCGGTGGCGCGCGCAATGAGGCGAGCGTGATCACGCGGGCCGATTACGACGAGGCGGTCGTCACGCTGACGTCACGGCTGGACCACGCGCTGGCCGTCGCCCTCGCGGACCCGAACTCGGTGCCACGTGGCCTGACCGCGTATCCCGCCACCGCGACCCACGACGCGCCGACCGTAGATCAGCCCGCCGAGGAGCTCGTGGGCCTCGTCGCGCCCACCTTCGAGCTCGCGCTCGATGCGTCGGGCCACGTAGTCGCGGTCAACGAGGCGGTGATCGACGACATCGCCGCCGCGCGGCTCGAGGCGGCACTCGGACCCTCGCAGCAGGTGATCGGTCCGCCGCCGGTCATCACTGTTGGTCCAGGCGAGGTCGCGGACGGCCTCATCACCTACGAGGTCGACGCGTCTGTCCTGACCTACACCGCGCCCGACCAGCCGTCGCTCGTCAACCAGGTACGCGGCAAGGCCATCGCGGAGGCAGAGACCATCCTTTCCGCATATGGGATCGTGGACATCGTCATCTGGCCGGAATTCATCGACCGGCTGCCCGACCAGGCGTCGCGCATCAGCCTGACGGTGACGCCGCCTGCGGCAGGTTCGTGAGCCGGCTGCTCGCCCTGGACATCGGGGAGCGCCGCATCGGCATCGCGCTCGCCGATACGGAGAGCGGCTCGGTCAGGCCCCTGGCCACGATTCGGCGCGCCGATGCGGCGCGCGACGCGGCCACGCTTGCCCGCCTTGCCACTGAGCAGAGCGCGACCGAGCTCGTCCTTGGCCTGCCGCTCAACGCGGACGGCAGCGAAGGCACGCAGGCGCAGCTGACGCGGGAGTGGGCGGCTTCCGTGGCCGCCGCCGTTGCGTTGCCCGTCACCTGGCGCGACGAGCGCCTGACCAGCGAACGCGCCGAAGCCATTGCCGGCCGGCCAGCGCGCGGTCGCTCCGGCGGACCGCCATCCGCCAAGGCGCGCAACGCCTACCGGTCGCGAATAGATCAGCTTGCCGCGGCTGGCATCGCCCAGGCCGAGCTCGACGCGCGGCGCGGCAGATGACCTTCCAGCCACGCCGCGGCACCACTCCGCGGCGCGATCCAGCGGAGGTCGAGGCGCAGGTTCGCAGCCGCGACCGCAACCGCAGCGCGGCCAGTCGCGAACGCGTGGCCGCGACCATCGAACGGAGCGTCGCCGCGCAGCAGGCGCGCGCCGCCAGCCGACCAAGGAAGCGCGGCTCATGGCGTAAGCGCCTCATCGTTGGCACGCTGCTGATCACTCTGCTCGTGGTCGGCGTGATCGTCCTGCCGCCGCTGTCGGGCAACGTGTTCCGGACCCTGGCCGACGCCAACCCCGACCTGATGCGCATCGGTCCAATCGCTGACGCGGTTGGCGCGACCATCGGTACCCGGCCGGACACTCCCGCTGGCACCGACCCGACCGTGGTGGAATTCACGATCGCCGAGGGTGCGAGTGCGACCGACATCACCAACGACCTCGTTGCGCGCGGCCTCGTCACCGATCGCGTGGCCTTCATGTGGCTGCTGATAAGTGGCGGTGCCATCAATCATCTAGAGGCTGGTGTGCACGAGCTCGCCCGGACGATGACGCCGCGCGAGGTCGCGCTCCAACTCGTCGTGCCGGGCACGCCGCTCGGCGGCACCGGGGTCGCGGTGCTGCTGCGCGAGGGCCTGCGCATCGAGCAGATCGCCGCATACCTGCAGACATTGCCCTTCACCAATTTCGATCCCGACCAGTTCTACGTGCTCGCGACCAATCCCCCGGGCAGCCTGCGCCAGAAGTTCCCGTGGCTGAGTGTCGTGCCCCAGGGTCGGAGCCTCGAGGGCTTCCTGGGATCGGGTCTTTTTGATATCGACAAGACCATCGACGCGCAGGGCATGCTTGAACTCCTGTTGCAGGCGTTCCAGGACAGCCCCTCGTATCCGCTGATCGCCCAGGCACAGGCAGAGGGCAAGGACTTCTACGCGGCGGTGATCCTGGCGAGCATCGTCGACCACGAGGCGTCGCTCCACGAGGAGATGCCGCTCATCGCCGGCGTCTACCAGAACCGACTCGACGGGCTGCTGCCCACACGCCTGCTCAACGCCGATCCGACGATCATCTACGCCAAGGACACGATGCTGCTGCGCGACCTGCACGTTAGCGACTGGCCCGATTACGAGTTCTGGACTCTGCAGGACATCGACGGCGTGGGCAGTTTCAAACCGACCGACGACCTGGCCTCTTTCCAGACCTACCACTCGCGCGGCCTGCCCGACTGGCCCATCTGCTCGCCGGGCTACGACGCGCTCGCAGCGGCCCTGAACCCGGACACAGCCGACGGCTACCTTTACTTCGTGGCCAAGGGCGACGGCACCCGGACGCACGCGTTCGCGCGCACGTATGCCGAGCACCAGGCCAACATCCGCTACTACTGGGGTGGCGGTGCAACCCCCGACCCGACGCCTACAGCAGGAGTGCCAACACCGTGACCATCGTTGCCGGAAGGCTCCCGACCGCAGCCGACGAAGCGCGCTGGCGATCGGCCGACACAGCTGCCCGGCCACGCCGGCTGGAGCTGGTGCGCGAGCGCATGGCGCGCGAAGGTGTCGGCGCTTATTTCGGTGTGCGGCGCGAGAACATCCGCTACCTGACCGGGCTCGAGTTCAGCGAGGGCGAGGAGAAGGGCGCCGGCAACTCGGGCCAATTCCTGGTGTCCTCGGACGACCTGGTGGTACTGGCCGACTCGCGCTACTGGATCCAGGTCGGAGAGCAGTGCCCCGCCGCGCGGATGGAGAAGGTCTACAACGACTTCTTCGACCAGTGGCCGCGGTTGCTTGCAGGCATCGGCTCGCCCAAGCGCGTGGCGGTCGAGGCCAACTTCGTGTCCAAGCTCACCTGGGATCGCATGGCTGCGGCCGCGCCCGACGTTGAGCTAGTGCCTGCCGAGAACTGGGTGGAGGCGCAGCGCCAGACGAAGGAGCCTGACGAGATCGAGCGCGTCGCTGCCGCTGCCGCGGTCGCGGACGCGGCCCTGGCGCGGATCGCGAAGACGATCATGGCTGGAATGACCGAGCACGAGGTCGCACTCGCACTCGAGTGGGCGATGCGCACGTCGGGCGCGGAGGCAATTGCGTTTGATACGACGGTTCTGTCAGGGCCGCGCGCGGCGCTGCCACACGGCACGCCCGGCGCGCGCCAGGTCGCGGCAGGCGAGGTGCTGCTCTTCGACTTCGGCGCGCAGGTGTGCGGTTACCGCAGTGATACGACGCGCACCCTGTTCGTGGGCGAGCCATCGTCGCGCGACCTCGACATCTACGCGCTCGTCTTGCGTGCCCAGCAATCGGCAATCGATGCGCTGACGGCCGCGCTGGCCGCCGGCGGACCGCTCCCGTCCGGACGTGCGCTGCACATCGTGGCCCGCGACGTGATCGTCGATGGCGGCCACGGCGACCACTTCGGGCACGGCCTGGGCCACGGCATTGGCCTGGCCACGCACGAGCTGCCCAATCTGGGCATGAGCGGCGCCGACACGCCCCTGCCGTCACCAACCGTCTTCACGGTCGAGCCGGGCGTCTATCTCGAGGGTGAGACGGGCGTGCGCATCGAGGACACGATGGTCCTCGACGCCGCGGCCGGCCGCTTCGAGCACCTGAGCCTGTTTCCAAGGGAAGTGACCGTCGTCGGCTAGCATTCCGCCGTGATTTCGACGGGCGACCTCAAGAAGGGTGTCGTCATCCAGCTGGATGGCGAGATCTGGCAGATCCTCGACTACCACCACATCAAGATGGGCCGCGGCTCGGCACAGGTGAAGATCAAGCTGCGCAACGTTAAGCGCGGCCAGACCGTGGAGCGTTCGTTCCAGGCCGGCGACAAATGGCCGCGC
>DATBRX010000070.1:0-5506 GCA_036560085.1 Candidatus Limnocylindrales bacterium | reverse complement strand
TTTCAGGGCCGTGAGCAGCCGCTCCTCGGTGCGCGCGGTCATGCCCTTGAGCTCGCGCAGCGTGCCCGCGCTGGCCGCGGCCTCGAGCTGGTCGAGCGTCGAGATGTTGGCCTGGCGCCACAGCTCGCCCGCGGTGCGCGGGCCCAGACCGGGCACCTGGAGCAACGTCACCACCGATGGCGGCACGTCCTGGCGCAGGCGCTCGTAGTAGCGCAGCCGGCCCGTGTCGGCGAGCTCAGCGAGCTTCTCGTCAATGGCCTTGCCGACGCCCGCCAGGCGCGGTGGATTGCCCGCGCGATAGGCGCGCGCCACGTCGACCGACGCGTGGGCGATGTTGTCCGCCGCGCGGCGGTAGGCGCCCGTCTTGAACACCACCTCGCCCTGGATCTCGAGCATGTCGCCGATCTCGTAGAAGATGCGCGCCAGCTCGTCATTGCCGAGCAGCGGCACATCGTCGCCGCGCGAGGCGCGCGGCCGCTCCTCGTAGGGCGGGTCGTCCCAGGCGCGCGTGATCTCCTCGCTGAGCGCCGGCGCCTGCGAGTCGGCCTCCGTCCGCGTTGGAACGTCGATGCGCTTGGGACGTGGCGGTGCCGAGCGGCGCGCGGGGCTCACGCGCGGATCTAGGGATACAGGGTCGGGAAACGCGCGGCGTGATTGGGGTGGTAGCCCGACGCGGCGTCGAGGGCGTTGAGCAGCTTGCGCGTGCCCCCCATGCCGAACTTGTTGGCCTGGTAGTAGTTGCGCAGGCCCTGGTAGAAGTCCGAATTACCGACGTGGTCGCGGTAGGCATCCAGGTACCTGTAGCCCTGGTAGTACACGACCGCGACGTAGCAGTCGCCAGGCGTCGTGTAGATGGTCCTATCGAGCCTCCCGTTGGGGCACTTGCTCGATGTCCACGTGCCCGCTATCTCGCGCCCCAGGAACTCGGACAGGGCCTCGTCCGCGAACGGCTCCAGGGCCTGGTCGTTGCCGACCGTGGAGTAGAACCATTCGTGCGCGACCTCGTGCGCCACCATGTAATTGAGCAGTCCGCCGGCGTCGCTCGGGATCCAGTTGAGATTGGGCGATTCCATGCCGTACCACGGCCCGACCTCGGCGATGTTGAGGAAGTCCTCGGGGTACGCGCCGACGTTGTCACTGAGGTGATTGAAGGACGCGACCGCCTTGTCGAGCACGGTCGAAGGCGGCAGTGTGCGGTAGAAGAACTTGATCGTCGTGCCGTGGGTAACGCGCGTCGCGGTCTGGTAGTCGGGCGCGGCGCTGAAGTTGAAGTCGCGCACGTCGTGGGCCACGAAGGTCTGGGTCAGCCCGTTGACGGCAATGCGCTGGCCGCTGCTGGCGATGACCAGCGGCTGATCGGTCGTGATCGCCACCTCCACGCTCGCGCTCGATGGCGTGACATACGCCTCACCGCCGCCCGCGTTCGCAAAGCGTGCCGTGCGCGACAGCCACGGGACCCAGCGGTACGCGGTCATCACGCCGGCGCGCCGGACGAACTGCCACTTGTAGCCGCCCGCCTTTGACGCGAGCCTCGCGTTGTAGTTGATGACCACGTCGGCGCTGCTGCCGGCACCAAGCGGCGGGCTGAAGGGCACGAGCACGGTCTGATCCTTGATCGTCTCGCTGACCGCGCTGCCGCGCACCGTGACTACGCCCACGTTGGCGTTGCCCGTATGCAGCGTCCCCAGGTTGAAGGCGACGGTCGAGACTGCGCTGCCCGTGGGGTTTGTCACGTGAGCAGTCGTATGGACGCTCACCGCGCGCGTCGCCCACGAGAAGCTCGCGCTCACCTCGTACGTGGCGCGCAGGTTCAGGCTGCTGACGGATGCGGCGTCGACGGGCCGCGCGGCAGGCAGCCCGCCGGCAAACGAGAAGGCGAGGACAAGGACGAACGACGACTTGTTCACACGGCGCATGGCAACCCCCTGGGCGGTCGGGCCATTATGACCTGCTCGCCCGGATGCTGGTCCGAGCGGCCGCCCCCGCTGCGCGCTCGCGGTGCGGCTACCGCGGACTACTCGCCCTTCTCAATCGGGAAGCCCGCGCGACGCCAGGCCGGCACGCCGCTGTCGATCCAGGTGACGTCGCTGAAGCCGGCGCGCAGCAGCACCCCGGCCGCTATGGCACTCCGGTTGGCGGTCCGGCAGATGGTCATGATCGGCCGGTCGCGCGGCAGCTCCGCGAGACGATCGGGCAGGTCGCCGCCCATCAGGTGGACGCTGCCCGGGATGTGGCCCTCGACCCACTCGTTGTGCTGGCGCACATCCAGGACGAGCGGCGCAACCGGGCCACCCCTGTTCAGCAGCGTGGCCAGTTCCTCGATGTTGGCCCGCTTGCCGGTCTCGAGCGGCAGGCCAGCCGCGCGCCAGTCGGCAACCGACGATAGATGGCCGCGCACGTCGTCGTAGCCGATGCGCAGCGCCTGGCGCAACAGGTCATCCCAATCGGCCGCCGATTCGAGCACGAACACCAACGGCCGGCCATCCGGCACCACCCAGCCCAGCCAGGTGCCGAAGGACGAGCCCGCGGGAATGGCGAATGAGCCGGGCAGGTGGCCGGCGGCATAGTCGGGATACGGCCGCGCATCGATCACTAGCCCATCGTCGGCAAGCAGCGCCTGGACCTGCGCCACGGTCAGTTCGCGTGGACCTGGGATCGTGCCCAGTGGCGTGGCGCCGGCCTTGTTGATGGGCCGCATCCGCGCGAAGTAGCGCGGGTAGCCCGGCTGGTCGAACAGGAGCGCCCGCACGAAATCCTCGATGGCGGGGATGGCCAGCAGCTCGCTGTGGCGCCGCTCAAATCCGATGCTCGAGCTGGGCGTGGACGAGATGTCCTTCGAGCACAGCGAGCCACCGCCGTGGGTCGGCAGCACGCCCACGTAATCGTTGTGCGCGAGGAGCTTGTCGTGCAGCGAGTGGAACATCTGCCGCGCGAACTGTTCGGCATTGTCCGCACCGAGCAGATCGGTCCGGCCGACCGCCCCGACCAACAGCGAGCCACCCGTGAACACAGCCAGTGGATCGTCGGCGCGGCCGCGGTCGGCCAGCGTGTACGCGACGTGCTCGGGCGTGTGGCCAGGCGTATCCACAGTCGTGAACCTGAGCGAGCCAATATCGATCGCGTCGCCATCGCGCGTCGGTTGGTGCTCGTATGCCGTCTCCGCGCCCGCGCCGATCACGTGGCGCGCGCCGGTCAGCGCCGCGAGTTCCGGCCCACCGCTGATGTAGTCGTTGTGGAGGTGGGTCTCGAGCACGTGGTTGATGCGCCAGCCCCGTTCAGCGGCCGCGGCGAGATAGACGTCGACATCGCGCCGCGGGTCAATGACCGCGGCCACGCCGCGCGCATCGTCGGCCACGAGCGCGCTGATGTGACCGAGCCCGTCGACGATGAACTGGCGGATCAGCACCGCGGCACGATACAGCCGCGCAACGCGACCGGCGCGCGGGCGATTGATGGTTCCGGCAGCGCCGACCCGGGATCTGCCCGCCCTCCGTTCGGCGGTCGCCTGGCCGCTCAGATGGGTGGCGTCGCCCGCCCGGTCAGTTGATGGGGCCGAACCACGATCTCATCAGGCTCCTGACGACCTCGATCTTGAGCTGCTGCTTCGACGTTCCCGCAACCGTCGACGCGTAGGTGGTCGGCTTCAGGACGGCCTGGTTGGGCATCGTCGCGCCGGCGAGCAGGTTGAACAATTCGAGGGCGCTGCCGGTGTCTGTCGGGAGGGTCGTGTAGAAGTCGGTCGAGTTGCTCAGCGCGGATGTGCGGAGCGAATTGAAATTGGCGCCGCTACCGCGGCTGATGACGCGCTTGATCGCCGCGAAGATGAAGCTCTGCTGGCGCCTGCCGCGCACCCAGTCGTTGTTGCCCGGCCCGTGACGGCTGCGCACGTATTCGAGCGCCCGGGTGCAGTTCGGTGAGGCGTTCCAGTTGACCGGCGAGCCGACCGTGTAGCACGCCGGGGCGCTGCTCCCCAGCTCAGTTGTCACCTGCGCCAGGAACTTGGCACCGCGCTGGTTGTTGGGGTAGCGGTCATCGGTGATCTTCTTGTCGTAGATCGTCTTCTCGACATTGACCGGCACGCCACTGACATTGCCGACCAACCGCTCGAATCCGGTGAAGCGGATGTAGACGACGTAGTCGATCTGGATGCCGAACGTGTACTGGAACGCCGTGCGCATCTTCTGGAGCGCCCAGTTGCGGGCAGCCAGAGGGTCACTCAGCCCGGACTGCGACTTGTAGTACTTGAACAGGCCGTTGATCTTGGGCTTGAAGATGACACCCGGGGCGATGGGCACGTTGCCCACGTCGCGCGGCAGGCTCACGGCGGAGATCTGGCCGTCCTTGATGGTCATGAAGATGATCGAGTCGGTCCGTTCGCCCGTGCCCGCGAGACGGGGCCGCCAGTCCGAGCCGACAAGCATCACCGTCAGGCGGTTGTCGCTGCCCTTGCTGACCGCGCTCGGGAAAAGCGGTGCGGCGAACTTAGCGGCCAGACCGATCCACGGCATCGCATCGAAGGCGCGCACCTGGGCAGCGACCGGGCTCGCGCCGGCCAGCGCCATCACGAAGGCAAGCGCGAGATAGAACGCGATACGGCGAGGTCGCGACATCGTTTGCATTATCCCCCAAGTGAATCAGCGCCCGAGCCGGGCGCGCACCATCCACCAGAAGAATGGCGGATCGTCGACGAAGACGCGCCGGCCGATGCGCACCGGGTCGCGCAGCATCCGGAATGCCCACTCCAAGCCGACCCGGGTCATCCACGCCGGCGCGGTCGGGACGCGGCCGCCGAGCACGTCGATCGTCTGGCCCAGGCCGAGCATCACGGTGTGCGGAAACTCGGCCGCGTGGCGCGCCATCCAGCGCTCCTGCTTGGGCGCCCCGAACCCGACGATCACTACGCGCGGCTCGGCCGCCACGAGCCCACGTGTGGCCTCCTCGTCAGCGGCACCGCCGATCTCGAAGCCCATCGGCGGGCTGACCGCGGCAACGACCTTGCCGCCCAGCTCGGTCAGCCGCTCGCTCGCGCGCGCCGGCGCGTCATCGCGGCCGCCGATCATCGCGAGCGCGACCGAGTCGCCGGCGGTGCGCACGATCGCCTCCGGCAGCAAGCGCCCATGGACCGCGCCCTTCAGTCGGCGGCCGCGCAGGCGCATGCCGTAGATCAGGCCCATGCCGTCGGGCAGCCTGAGGCGTGCGCCGCGCATGAGCGCCCGGAAGTCAGCCTCGCGGTGCGCCCGTACGAGATGGTCGACGTTGGGCGTCGAGACGTAACCGCCGCTGCCCTCGCGCGCCCAGCGCACGATGAGCTCTACCGCCTCGTCGAAGGTCACGTCGTGGACGGTCGCCCCGGTATTGGGTATCTCGACCTCGCGCGCGGCCAGCTCGGCGTCGTTCATGCCCTGCTCCACGCGGAGAGATCGCGCCCGATGATCTCGCCCAGCTCGGCGATCTGCGGCGCGAACTCGGCGGTCAGCGCGGCACGCAGCGCCGGATCCATGCGCGC
>DATBRX010000069.1:0-4667 GCA_036560085.1 Candidatus Limnocylindrales bacterium | reverse complement strand
GACCTCTGTCACGCCACCTCACCCGCCGCGGTATCTCTCGTGGGCCAGGGCGGCCCACAGGGAAATCCCAAGGGACCCAGAGACGCCAACGACCCCGGCTCGACGCGCTACGGAAAGCGCAGCGGCGCTGGTGGCAACGAGCCCAAGGAAAGCGAGACGAAGCAGGTGGACGGCTGGAACTCCCGCCAGGGAGGCGATCAGAGCCGCTGATACCCGCGCGCCGAGCGAAGCACCGGTGACACTAGCAGTGGTGAATTCGCGCCTGCGAGGCTAGGGGTAGCCGACTTTGGGGCCGGAGGTGTCGCCGGAGGCTAGCGGCCGGCCCATCGGGGGTGCATCATCCGCGGATGCTGCACGCGCGCACCCGCGTGTCCCTGGCGACTGGCGCGATGCTGGTCGCTCTGCTGGCTCTGGCCGCCCTGGCCCAGCCTGCCCTGGCCGACGAGCCCGCGCCGACTCCCCTCCCCGAGGCGCTGTCCGGGCCGGACGCCAACTCCCTTTTCCGCACGACCAGCACGTATGGGCTCAGCTGCCAGTCGTTCTCGGCGCCGCCCCTCGGTACCCAATGGGCGTGCGGTCGCGAGGTGGCGCCAGCGGTCTGGTACCGCGCGCGGTTCGCGATCAGTGACCCCCTGATCATGGAGCTGCACGTCGACGGTCCTGTGCCATGGCCGCTCGACCACGACCAGTACCTCCAGCAGATGACGTCGTGGTTCTGCGACGCGGGGACAACGGACCTCGTCCTTGCCTTCCTGGCGCAGGGGCGCGTGCAACCCGAGGGCGCGGTCTACGAGGATGCGTCATGCCGCCTCTTCTCCGACTACACGACCGACCCGATACCGGTTCAGCATGTCATCGTCTGGGCCAAGAAGACTTCCGACGTCACGGTCGTGCCGACCGCGACGCCTTTTAACGAATTCACGCTGCCGCCCATCCCAACTGCCCCTCCCCCGCTTGCCACTTCGACCGCCAGCCCAACTCCAGGCATCTCCGGGACGCCGATCCCCCAACCCACGCTGCCCACTGGTGGTGGCGAAGGCGGCTCCCCGGGTCCGGGCAGGTTCGTAACCTCCATCGCCGTGCCGGCAGCGCTGTCGGCCGATCCACTGGTCCTGTTGCAGAGCATGGGTCTTGCGCTGCTCATCGTGCTGCTGATGCCTTTCCCGGCGCAGCTCTTCAACTCGACCTACGAGACGCACGCGGGCTACATCCGCCGCTTCTTCCGACTCGACACGCTGCAGCGCGCCATGGGACCGCTCAGCGGCTTCTGGGAAAGTCTCGTTGGCATCCTGCTGTTCGTGCTGCTATCCGGCGTGGTCTACGCGCTGCTGGATCCGAACCTGTCGCTCAGCGGCTCTGGCCTGGCGACGATCCTCGGGCTGGCGCTGGGCATCCTGCTGACTGGGCTGCTGGTGTCGGCGCCGTCGCTGATCAACAGCATTCGCACGGGCGAGCGGTTCAAGATGAGGGTCCTGCCTGCGACGCTGCTCGTCGGCCTGGCGTGCGTCGTGGTCAGCCGACTGACCGGCTTCTTGCCGGGCTACGTGTACGGCGTGATCCTGGGCTTCGTATTCGCGCGCGAGCTGTCGCGCATGGAGCAGGGTCGCGCCAATGCCCTGGCTGCGCTGGCGATGCTCGCGGTGGCCCTCGTTTCGTGGCTGCTGCTCGGGTTTGTGGCGAACGCTGGACTGGGCCTGATCGGCATCGTCGTGAGCACGCTGTGCGCGACGCTGCTGGTGGCCTGTCTCGAGGGCGTCGTGTTCGGCCTGCTGCCATTCCGGTTCTTGCCGGGCGAGCCGCTGTACGCGACGAACCGGCTGATCTGGGCAGCGCTGCTGTTTGTCGGCGCCTTCTGCTTCTTCCACATCCTGATCAACCCCGCGTCGGGCTACATGGGCTCGACCGCGACCACGCCGCTGTTCACGATGGTCGCTCTGCTCGTCGGGTTCGGGGCGCTCTCGATCGCCTTCTGGGCGTATTTCAGGAACAAGCCCGTCGAGGCGTAGCCAATCGCCGTGATCGACCGCGTCCTGAATTGGGTTGAACGCCTGCCGGGCCCGCCCGAAGCCTGGTTCGCTGGAGCGGGAGTCTTGCTGTCTCAAATCGGCCACGCCGTGCTCTGGGCCACGGGGACGGCGTTTCCGCAGATCGAACCGGAGCTGATCGTCGCGCCCGTCATGGCGGGCATGCTCCTGGCCTTGAGCGTGTTCATGCGCCGCACGGCAGACGCCGCCTTCGACGACTTCCGGCCGGCCCTGGCGAACCCGGATGTGGAGGAGGTCGAGCGTCACCGCCTCCTGTCGATCCCCGATCGCGCATTTCTGGCCAGCGCAGTTGTGATCACGGTCATGACCACCGCTCTTTACCTCGCCTTTGTCGGCCCTTCGGCCACGCCGCGCACGCCCACGGCCGACAGCGTGATCACCGCCGGCTGGATCGTGTTCTCGGTCATGCTCGGACTGGTGATCTCACAGATAGTCAGCCAACTCCGTTCCGTCCGCCACCTCAGCGAGATCGCTCAGAACATCGATGTCCTCAACCCCGGCCCGGTCGATGCGCTGTCGCGCGTCACGGCGGTCGGCGGCATCGGCATGCTGACATTTCTTGCTGTCGCGAATATCGGCTTGCCAGGTTCCGCGTCGGGCTACGTCGCGCTGGATGTCGGCATCATCGTCTTCGCCCTCGTCGCGTTCCTGCTGCCGCTGCAAGTGATGCACCGACGCCTCGATCGACAGAAAGCGGACCTCCTCGCGGCTTCCCGCGTGCGCCTCAAGTCCGTGCTGGGCGCGCTCCACTCTGCGGTTGATGCGCACGACTACACGAGTGCTGACGCACTCAACAAGATGGTCGCCACAACGATCGCCGAGCGCGACCTGCTGATGCGCCTGCAAACGTGGCCGTGGACGCCGACGACTATTCGCGGTTTCGCTTCGGCGCTGCTACTGCCGGTGATCATCTTCGTGATCACTCGAGGCATCGACAGACTGCTGGTCTGAGAGCGTCTGTCTCCGCGCCGCTCCGCTTGCGGGCCTACGGCGCGGGCAGCTCCGAGAGGTTGAAGTCCTCGTGGCCGTTGCCGTTTGATGCCGCCGGCTCGGGCATCGCCGATGTCATCTCGTGCGCCATGTCGGGTGACATCTCCTGCGCCAACTCGGTCAGCTCCGGATTGGCCGTCGCGTTCGACTTGATAGTCGCCGTGCCGTGGCGCGGCGGCGCCACCCGGTGGTGCGTCCGGCAGCGCGCCTCGTAACGATCGGGCGCGCGGGCCGTTTCCGTGCCACCGACGACGATGAGCGGATCGTCAATGGCCGCCGGCTCGTTGTTGACCAGGCGCTGCGTGCGCGTCGCCTCTGCACCGCAACCGGGAAAGACGCACACGGCGGTGAGCTTCGTGACCGAGTCAGCGAGCGCCAACAGGTTGGGCAGCGCACCGAAAGGCCGGCCCGCAAAGTCCGTGTCGAGACCCGACACGATGACTTCGTAGCCGTCGGTCGCGAGGCGATCGGCGACATCAGCCACGTCGAAGCCGAAGAACTCGACCTCGTCGATCGCGATGACTTCGGCAGGCGCGGCCATGACGGTCGGGATGATGTCGTTCGCGCTGGCCACGGCGATAGAGTCGAAGCGTGCGCCGGAGCGTGACTCGGCGACTTCTGCGGGCGATCGGGTGTCAGCTGAAGGCCGGATCAGCATGACGCTCCGGCCGCCCACGGCCGCGCGGCGCAGCTGACGCACCAGCTCGTCGGTCTTGCCGGAGAACATGCAGCCGGTGATGACGTGCAGCGAGCCGGGTCCACGCATGGCCGTCAGGATATCCCGGGTAGCGCACTGAAATGGCGCAGCACGCGCAGCGCATGAAGCGTCACCCAGCGGCTGGGCTCGCCCTCCGCCTCGCCCATGTCGAGGACCCATTCCTCTTCATGGGAGTTTTCGAGCAGCCACTTCCCATCCGAACCGCGGCGCTCTCTGATGAGCTGGAGCGCTTCATCCATGCGCGGGTCCCGTGGCGCACCTGCAGCACGTAAGTAGTCGAGCCCGCGCAACACGTTGAAGCGGTAGGCGTAGGGAAATCCAAAGCGCCCAAAGTGCTCGCTGACCTCCTCGCCAGTGGACAGGCGGCGCAGAAGGTGCCTCTCGAGCAGGTACTCCTCGCCGCGCCGCCGGGCATCGTCCGTGGCGTGCCTGGCAAGGCCCGATCGCTCGTACTCGAGCAGGCCTTCGAGGACGCAAACTGTTGAGTGGAACGAGCCACGCGTCGACCCGTTCTCGAGCTCGCAGTTCCAGCCTCCGTCGGCCATCTGCTCGCCGAGCAGTCGCTCGACGACCGCATGGACGTCCTGGCGGAAGTAGGCGCCGATCCCGACGACCCGGCCGTTGATACAGGCCTCGGTCTCGCCTTCGAAGAAGCCCCGACCGGCCCATGCGAAGAAGTCGGGCATCGAGGATCGAAAACCTCCCGCGACCAGTCGCGCCATTGCTGCTGCGACCGTCGGGTCGGCCGGATCTGGCGCAAGGCTCTTGAGCAGGCCGAGCGACAGCAGTGTGATCCAGGGCGGAGACCCGCCCCATTCGCCCGATTCGGGGTCCCAGCCCGACCAGCGCCATACGCCGTCGGACTCCTGGCGCGCCAACAGCTGCGCGCCCCAGCCGGACTGGGCGACCTTTGC
>DATBRX010000068.1:0-2710 GCA_036560085.1 Candidatus Limnocylindrales bacterium | reverse complement strand
GTGGGGTGGTCCTGCTCGCTCGTCGCCGCCGCGGGACCACACTCGGTCGCGCCGTAGCCCTGGAGGACGATCACGCCCAGGTCCTCCCAGGACTGCTGGAGCGCGGGCGGCAGATAGGCACCCGCGCTCACCATGAGATTCAGCGCACCGCCGAGCTGCTTGTGGACGCTGCGGAATATGAGGCGGCGCGCCCAATAGGGCAGCAGGCGCGCGATGCGCCGGGCGCGCTCGAAGGTCTTCTCCTTGCCCTGGCGCTTGACCTCGCGCATCAGGCCCAGCCAGAACAGCTCGACCAGCTGCGGCACGAGGACCATCGTCGTGACGCGCTCCTCTTTGAGCGCGTCGAAGATGACGCGCGGGTTGCGCGACCGGACAAAGAGGATGTGTGCGCCGATCATCGTGCCGAACATCAGCACCGGCGCCTGCTCGAACAGGTGGCTGGGCGGCAGCAGGCTGACCGTGCGGTGCTCGCGGGGAGGCAGGATGCGGGTGATGCCCTCCAGCGTGGAGAGGATCGTGCCGTGCTTGAGCATCACGCCCTTGGGGTTGCCCGTCGTGCCGCTGGTGTAGATGACCTCGAAGAGCGAGTCGCGCGTGGGTCGCGGCCATGCGTCGACCTGGGCCGGCCAGTCGACCGGGAAGGGATCGTCGAGACCGCCCTCGTCGGTGTGGTCGGCGCGCTCGTGCGCGGGCTCGGCGGCGAGCCATTCGACGGTGCGGACGTTCAGATGGCCGAGCCCGGATGCCTGTGGGTCTGGGGCGTCGAGGCCCGTGCCAAGGGCCAGCCACTTCGCGTCGCTGGCCGTCGCAATTCGCTGAAGGACATCGGGCGCCATCCGGAGGTCGAGCGGCACGATGACGACCCGTGCGCGCATGGCGCCCCAGTAGAGAGCCGGGAGCGCAGGCGTCGACGGACTCCAGGTGAGTAGCCGATCACCCTCCTCGAGCCCCAGCCGCTTCAGGCGCCATGCGACGAGCTTCGAGTGGTAGTTGATGTCGGCCGCGGTCCAGGGCAGGTGCAGCCCATCGTCGGTGCGCAGCGCCATCTGCTCGCGTCCCGCCCAGCGCGTCGCGGCGTCCTCGATGACGTCGATGATCGAATCGAACGTCCGTGGATCAGGTAAGTCCCAGCTCCCCATCGCCGCGGAGTCTATGGATTCGCCTCCTTCGGGTACACTTCCGCAGCCCCAGACGCGGTCGCGCACGAGCGCGGCGAGTCACAAAGATGAGCGTCTGACATTGGGCCCGTGGGAGGTGATCCTGGTTTGGCGGAAGTCCGCGTAGGCGAAAACGAGTCCTTCGAGAGCGCTCTGCGACGCTTCAACAAGAAGATCCAGCAGAGCGGCATCCTCGCCGAGGCTCGCCGACGTGAGCACTACGAGAAGCCCAGCGTGAAGCGCAAGCGCAAGGAAGCGAAGCGCAAGAAGGCCACCCGAGAGGGTTAGCCGGCTGGGCGGCATCGCCCCCAGGAACGCAAAGCCGTGACTCTCCAGAACAGGCTCCAGCAGGACATGCAGGCGGCCATCCGTGAGCGCGACGAGCTTCGGCGCGACACGTTGCGGATGGTGGTTTCGGCTGCGTACAACGCCCAGAAGCACGCCGGCCGTGAGCTCACCGATGACGAGGTGATCACCGTGCTCGCGCGCGAGGTCAAAACGCGCCGTGAATCGGTCGAGGCGTACACCTCCGGCGGCCGGGCAGACGCTGCGGCCAAGGAGCAGGCAGAGATCGCGATCATCAGCGCGTACCTGCCCGAGCAGATCGGCGCGGAGGAGCTCGCCCAGCTGGTCGCGACCACGGTGGAAGAGAGCGGCGCCACCTCTGTGCGCGACGTGGGCAAGGTCATGGCCGTCCTCATGCCGCGCGTCAGGGGCCGGGCGGACGGCAAGCAGGTCTCGGCGCTGGTCGCCCAGGAGCTGACAAAGCGCGACCTGGCTGGCCACGGCCACTAAGGCCCACAGAAGATGCTGGCTCGGTCCGCGGTGCTGCGCGATTTCACCCGTCGTGACGGCGTGCGCCTCGTCGCGTTCGGGATCGCGCTCGAGCTGATCCTGGGCACGATCCTCGCGATCAGCGCTTTCCTCGACCCATTCGGCAACCGCATCCCTCGGGTCGCCGGCTGGTACCTGTTGGCGGCGCTCGTCGTGGCGCTGTTGCTCGCCTGGATCTGGCGCTTCCGGCCGCAGATCTGGAACCGCTCGAACGCGCTGTGGCTGATTGCCCTGCTGCTGATCGGCACCACGATCGCGATGAAGATCACCGCCGGCCGGCCGGTTCTGCCGTATGTGCTGCCGACGATGGCAGTCGGCCTGCTGCTCGCGGTGCTGCTCGACGCGGGCACGGCCTTGCTGGTCACCGGCATGCTTGCCCTGCTCGGCGGCGCCATCACTGGCTCAGTCGAGTTCGCGGCCTACGGGCTGCTTGGTGGCATGGCAGGCATCGTCCTGGTGCGCCGCGGCGAGCGCTTCGGCCACTTCCTGCAGGCCGCCATCGCGATCGCGATCGTCAACATCGGCGTGGTCGCGTCGTGGGCGCTCCTGGGCAACCGCGATCTCACCGGCCTGGCGGAGCTGGCCGGCGCTGCGTTCGCTTCCGCGGCAGGCAGCGCCCTCGCGGCGCTTGGCTCCTTCGTGGTGGTCGGGACCCTCTTCGGCATCACCACTTCGTTCCAGCTACTGGAGCTGGCCAACCCCACCCAGAAGCTGCTGCG
>DATBRX010000067.1:0-9968 GCA_036560085.1 Candidatus Limnocylindrales bacterium | reverse complement strand
GCTGGGCTGATCGGAGGTCATTGCGTAAGCATCAGGCTTTCGGGTACGATTAAGGCGAAGCCCGTCGCTACGGGTGTAATAGCCGGTCCACCACGACGCTCCTCTCACGGGTCTTACGCGAGAACTAAGTCGCGAAGCCCGGCTCGAGAAGGAGTTTTTTCTTTGCAAGCGGATCGAACGCTTACCTGTGCCGACTGCGGCCAGGAGTTCGTTTTCACTGCCAGTGAGCAGCAGTTCTACCAGGAGCGTGGTTTCTCTGACCCGCGCCGCTGCCGCTCATGCCGCGCCGCCCGCAAGGCGTCGATGGGCTCTGGCGATTCCATGGGTGGTGGCGGCGGCTACAGCGCCGGCGGCGGTGGCGGTTTCCGCGAGCGCCGTCCGCGCGAGCTGTTCGATGCCACCTGCTCGAACTGTGGCAAGACGGCACAGGTGCCGTTCCGCCCGACGAGCGGCAAGCCCGTCTTCTGCGACGACTGTTTCCAGCGCCGCCGCGCCTAACCCTTAGCCAACCCCGCCTGACGGCATCGTTTCCGTCGCTACTGGATGAGCCTCGATCGAGAGATCGAGGCTCATCTCTTTTCCCAGCGAACTATGTCCGTGCGATGAACACGACCTGCTCGCTGGTCACCGACGCCGGCTGCTCCCTCCAATCACCGCGCACGTCAACGTCGCCGAAGCCCGCGACACGCAGCATCAACTCCACCTCTGGTTTGAGATAGGCATTCCCGCGCAGCGAATACTGCTCTGAGGCAACCAGCGAACCCTTTTCCCACCTCTCGAGGCGCACCTCACGGGTATAGGTCAGTTCGAGCGGGTCGTCCTCGATGGCCCGGAAGAAAGCGCGATGCTCAGCGCCGTCAGCATCCGTCTGGCGCGAACCACTTTTAGGCCACGCCTCGGGCAGCCTGCTGGCATGCTCAGGTAGCCACTTGTTCCAGGATTCAGGTGACGCGTACTCCGCGTCGATGTCGAAAATGAGCGCACCCCCATCCGCGAGACTCGCCCGGCAACGGCGCAGCGTTTCGAGGTCGCGCTGACGACTACCGGCGAGCCCGAACGAGCCGCACAGGTAAATCGTCCGATAGCGGCGAGGCAGATCGATTTGATCCATCTGCTGGCAGTACAGATTCGTGCTCCTGCCGACCCGCGCCGCCGCCTGGCGACAGCGCTCAATCATGTCCGATGAGATGTCCGCGCCGTCAACGTCCACTCCGGCCGACAGCAGCGGGACGAGGAGGCGACCGGCTCCGCAGGCAAGGTCGAGCACGGGCTCGCCGTACTTGCTTACCGCCTCGCGAATGAACTCCAGCTCAGGCGTGGCCGTGTTGAACTCCGCCCAGTGATCGGCCATAAGGCCGTAATGCCAGACGACCGGGGGCTCGTTCATTACTTGTCGCGCTCGGCCGCCCCGGAGAGTGCGGCCTGCGCCGCGGCCAGACGCGCCACGGGGACGCGGAACGGCGAGCACGACACGTAGTCAAGCCCGACCTCGTTGAAGAAAGCGATCGACGCGGGGTCGCCGCCATGCTCGCCGCAGATGCCGATCTTGAGGCCCGGTCGTGCGGCCCGACCCCTCTCGACCGCGATGCGCACGAGCTGCCCGACGCCGACGGTGTCGAGCGTCTGGAACGGGTTGTCGGGCAGGATGCCGCGCTCGACGTAGTTGAGGAGGAAGCCGCCCTCCGCGTCGTCGCGCGAGTAGCCGAAGGCCATCTGCGTCAGGTCGTTCGTGCCGAAGCTGAAGAACTCGGCGTGCTCGGCGATCTGGTCGGCCGTCAGCGCGCCGCGCGGGATCTCGATCATCGTGCCGAACATGAAGTCGACGGTTGTGCCAGCGGCCTCCTGGACGGCCTTCGCCTCGGCGTCGAGGATCTTGCGCGTCGCAGCGAGCTCGTTCACGTGGCCGACGAGCGGGATCATGATCTCGGCGTGCGGATGGCCGCCGGCGTTCTGGCGGCGGATGGCGGCGTTGAGGATGGCGCGGGTCTGCATCTTGATGAGGTCGGGGATCATCAGCCCGAGGCGGATGCCGCGCAGGCCGAGCATCGGGTTCTGCTCTTTCAGCGCCTCGACCGCGCGTAGCAGCTCCTTGGCCTTGACATAGTCCGCGTCGTCGGCGGGGACGCCCTTCGCCTCCATGCGCGTGACCTCGACCAGCACTTCGCTGTGGTTGGGCAGGAACTCGTGCAGCGGCGGATCGATCAGGCGGATGACGACGGGCAGCCCGTCCATTGCCTCGAAGATGCCGTAGAAGTCGCCTTCCTGGAGCTTTTCGAGCTTGGCGATTGCCTCGTCGAACGAAGCTACCGCGGCGGCGTCGTCGGTGGACAGGATGGTGCCGGCGGCCGCCTTCTCCTTCGCCCGAGTCGCCTGGAAGGCAACGAGGATGGCGTCGCGCACGATGTCCAGCCGCTCCCCCTCGCGGAACATGTGCTCGGTCCGGCACAGGCCAATGCCCTGCGCGCCGTAGCGCCGCGCCTGGGCCGCTTCCTCGGGCTTGTCGGCATTGGTCCAGACCTCGAGCCGGCGCACCTTGTCGGCCCACGCGAGCACCTGCTGAAGCTCGGCCTGGTCCTCGAAGCGCGCCGCGGTCGTCGGCAGCGCGCCCACGAACACCTCACCCGTGGTGCCGTCGAGGGAGATCCACTCCCCTTCGGAAAAGCCGAGGCCATTCACGCGCGCGGACTTGGTCCCGTAGTCGATGACGAGCGCCGCGCAACCAGCGACGCACGGCTTACCGATCTGGCGCGCCACGACGGCGGCATGTGATGTCGCACCACCGCGCGCGGTGAGCACGCCCTGCGCCGCGGCCATGCCGTGGAAGTCGTCGGGCGACGTCTCGATGCGCACGAGGATGACCTTTTCGCCCTGGCCGGCCATCTCGGCCGCGCGATCCGCATCGAACACGGCCTTGCCCACGGCCGCGCCGGGTGACGCGTTCAGGCCCGCGGTGATCTTCTTGGCGCCCGTCTTGGCAGCTGGGTCGAATTGGTCGCGCAACAGCTGGTCGACGTGCGCCGGCTCGATGCGCGACAGCGCCTCTCGCTCGGTGATGATGCCCTCTTCAACGAGGTCAGCAGCGATGCGGACCGCGGCCGCGGCCGTGCGCTTTGCTGACCGCGTCTGGAGCATGTAGAGGCGGCCGCGCTCGATGGTGAACTCGAGATCCTGCACGTCCTTGTAGTGCTTCTCGAGACGCTGGCCGATGCGCTCGAACTCGGCGTAGGCCTCGGGCAGCTCGTCCTTCATGTGGCTGATCGGCTGCGGCGTGCGAATGCCGGCGACCACGTCCTCGCCCTGGGCATTGGTCAGGTACTCACCGAAGAGGACCTTCTCGCCCGTGTTCGGATCGCGCGTGAACGCTACGCCGGTTCCCGAGTCGTCGCCCATGTTGCCGAAGACCATCGTTACCACGTTGACTGCGGTGCCGAGGTCGTGGGCAATGTGGTTGTACTCGCGATAGTCGTGCGCCCGCTTGCCGAACCACGATGCGAAGACGGCCTTGATGGCCAGATCGAGCTGCTCGTGCGGGTCGGTCGGGAATTCGCGTCCGGTCGACTCCTTGACCACGCGCAGGAAGGTGCCCACCAGCTCGCGCAGTGCGTCGGCGTCCAGCTCGGTGTCCTGCTTGACGCCCCGTGCCTCTTTGGCGGCATCGATCGCGTGTTCGAACTTCGTGCCGTCGACGTCCATGACGATGCGCCCGAACATCTGGATGAAGCGCCGGTATGCATCCCAACCGAAACGCTCGTTGCCGGTCAGCGCGACCAGCCCATTCAAGGTCGATTCATTGAGGCCCAGGTTGAGAACCGTGTCCATCATCCCGGGCATCGAGAACTTCGCACCTGAACGCACGCTGACGAGCAGCGGGTTGGCCGGGTCGCCCAAGCCCTTGCCGGTCTCGCGCTCGACCTGAGCGACCGCCGCGAGCACGTCGTCCCACAGGCCGTCGGGCAGCTTCTCGCCCGCGGCGAAATAGTCGTTGCACGCCTCGGTCGTGATCGTGAAGCCGGGCGGCACCGGCAGGCCGGCGTTCGTCATCTCGGCCAGTCCCGCGCCCTTGCCACCGAGCTGGTCGCGCATCTTGGCGTCACCCTCGGCGCGGCCGCCGCCGAAGGCATAGATGTAGCGCTTGGCGGCCCTGTGGGCGCGTTCGGCAGGCAGGGTCGGGGACTGCGTCATTTGGGATGACCTCGGAGGCTGCTGGGGAGCCACTGACATCGCGGCTGTCGGTGATATTCGAGGCTCCGATTGTACGCGCGGACCCGGAATGGTCCGATTGGCACTGGTGGCCGCTGAGGTCTGCGAGCGACCCTGACGGTGGCCAATCAGGCTTCAGGAGGCATGCACTCAGATGACTATGTCTGCTCCGATTGCCGCTCCGACTCGGCGGGGCCAGTCGCGCACGGCGCTGATCGTCGGTTTCGTCCTCGTGCTCGTCGGCGGCGGCGCCCTGGCATCCCAGTGGCTGCCCGACCTTGACCGCTACGTTCCGCTCGTGATCGGTCTTGGCCTGTTGGCCGTATTCCTCATGACCCGCTCGTATGTCGCGCTCGTCTTCGCCGGCATCCTGACCGGGGTCGGGGCGGGCCTCCTGGTGGCTGACCTGCTGCCCGGCACAAAGGATGACGGCCCCGGCGCTGTGCTGGGCCTCGCCTTCGGCTTCCTCGGCATCTGGGGAGTGAGCTGGCTCTTCCGGCTCAAGGAGCATCATTTCTGGCCGCTGATCCCGGGCGGCATCCTGTCCCTCGTCGGCATCGGTCTGGTACTGGACCTGTTCGATACGGATGCATCGAAGTGGGTCGTCCCGGCGATCGTCGTCGCCATCGGCGTGCTGGTCATGGCCTACGGGTACATGCGTATGGCGGGTGGCGCCACCACGGGGGACTGATCCCCGACGCTCCCCGCGTGAGCTGGGCCGGCGGGAACGTCGAGACGAACCACGCGGCGTGTGACAGCATCCGCGCAAGGTGTACGAGCGGTACGACCAGCCAATGCTCTCGCGGCGTGCCTTCGTGGCGCGCGTCCTGCGCCACGCCGGGCTGGCCGGGCTATTGCTGCTTGGTTCGCTCGCCGTCGGCGTGGCGGGCTACATGTTCCTGGCGCACCTGTCATTCGTCGACGCCTTCCTGAACGCGGCAATGATCCTCGGCGGCATGGGCCCGGTCGACGTGCTGATCACGGACGGCGCCAAGCTGTTCGCCGGCGTCTACGCGTTGTACTGCGGCCTGTTCTTCCTGGTCACCGCCGGAGTGATCCTGGCGCCCTTCCTGCATCGCGTCCTGCACTCGCTTCATCTCGACGACGATGACGACGACCAGCCCAGATGAAGCCGCGTACCATGCGCGACGCATGACCCATCACGACTCCGACCCGCGCGTGATCGCGCTCGAGCACGAGCAGTACAACGCCCGACTGATCGCGCGGGTGGACCACACCCCCGAGCTGGCTACCTTCTGGGTGCGCTTCGAGGGCGACCCCGTTCACTTCGACCCGGGCCAGTACATGACCATCGGCGTGTACACCGACGACAAGATCGTCCAGCGGCCCTACTCGGTCGCGTCTCCGCCGGAGGTCGCGGGCAGCGAGGGCTACGAGTTCTACGTTCGCCTCGTGCCCATCCTGCGCTTCACCACGCTGCTGTGGCGACTGCCGATCGACCACCCCATGCGGATGATCGGGCCCAAGGGACGGTTCCTGCTCGAGCCCAACGATGAGCGGACGCACCTGTTCGTTTCGACCGGCACCGGCATCGCGCCGTTCATCTCGATGATGCGCCAGGGCCTGATCCACCGCCAGCCCCGCCGGGTGGTGATGGTCAACGGCTCGTCCTACGTCGACGAGCTGGGCTACCGCGACGTGCTCGAGTCATGGGAGCGCGACAAGACCTATCCGGTGACCTACGTGCCCACGATCTCGCGCCCGTCGGATCCGCGCAACGCCGGCTGGGAAGGCCGCACCGGTCGCGTCGAAGGTGTCGTGCTCGACGTGTGCCGCGACCTGCACCTGCGGCCGGAGAAGACCGTTGTCTACATCTGCGGCAATCCGGACATGATCCTGAACGTCGAAGGGCTGCTCATGAATGCCGGCTTCCCGGAGTTCCACGTCAAGAAGGAGCTCTACTGGCCCAAGGGCAAGACGGCCGAGGTGGCGCCGGCGGCGCCCGCTACCACGGCGACCAGCGCGAGCTGATCCCGCTTCCCAGCGCGGCGCGCAGGACCGCTCGGCACGCAGCGGAGTGACATTCGGCCCGCTCAAATAGGCCCTGCCGATGTATCGGCCAAATCACCTACCGACTGACTATGCATTTGTCCGGCTGCGCTTGGAGGACAGATGCACCCGATCACCGGGAAATCACAGCTATCGCCCAACGTCACCCGCCTGGTGCTCGAGGCGCCACGTATCGCCCAGGTCCGCCAGGCCGGGCAGTTCGTCATCGTCCGTGCGGCTGAGGGCGCCGAGCGGATCCCGCTGACCATCGCCGACGCGGACCCGGAGGCGGGCACGATCACTTTGATCATCCAGGCCATCGGCAAGAGCACCGAGGATCTGGTCGCGCTCGAAGTTGGTCAGGCCATTCGAGATGTTGTCGGGCCGCTGGGCCGCGAGACGGAGTTGCTCGACCATGGCCGCGCGGTGTGTGTCGGCGGCGGCGTCGGCACGGCAGTGATGCTGCCGCTCGCCCAGGGACTGGCGCGCAATGGTGTGGGCGTCACCTCCATCATTGGCGGCCGCTCGCGCGAGTGGGTCATCCTCGAAGAGGAGCTCAAGCGCTATGGCGAGGTGATCACCTGCACCGATGACGGCTCGTACGGCCGGCCGGGCTTCGTCACCCAGGCGCTGGCCGATGTGATCGCCGACGGCCCGATTGATGTGGTCTACGCCGTCGGCCCGGTGCCGATGATGCGCGCGGTCGCGGAGATGACCCGCCCGACCGGCATCCAGACGGTCGTGTCGCTCAACCCGATCATGATCGATGGCACGGGCATGTGCGGCGGCTGCCGGGTGAGCGTCGGCGGCAAGACGCTCTACGCCTGCGTCGACGGCCCGGAGTTCGACGCACACCAGGTTGATTTTGCCCTGCTATCGGATCGTCTCAGCCCCTACCGCGACTTCGAGAAGGAGGCGCTCGAGAAGCGCCACTGCCAGCTGGGTCCGCAGATCGCCGAGGTCAACGCCGCGGCCGTTGCGGCACCGGCAGGAACCGCGCGATGAACGACGAGACCACGCGGCCCGTCGGCGAGCCCCTCGTCCCGATCGAGGATCGCCTCGACCATCCGCTGGGCGAGCGCGCCGCGGTCACCCCCAAGGAGCGCATGACGATCCTGCGCCAACTCATGCCCGAGCAGGACGCGGACGCCCGTGCGCACAACTTCGCCGAGGTCAACCTGGGCCTGCCCGAGCGAGTGGCGATGCTCGAGGCGGAGCGCTGCCTGCAGTGCAAGAACCCGGTGTGCATCACGGGTTGCCCGGTCCGCGTCAACATCCCCCGCTTCATCGACCTGCTGGCGCGCGGCGACATGCGCGCCGCGGCCGATTCGCTGCTCGACGACAACGCGCTGCCGTGCGTAACCGGCCGAGTCTGCCCGCAGGAGTCGCAGTGCGAGGCGGTCTGCCTGCGCGGCAAGAAGGGCGACGCGGTGGCAATCGGCTACCTGGAGCGCTTCGTAGCCGACTGGGCCAACAAGCATCGCGAGAGCGCGCCGGTCGCGCCGGCCTCGAGCGGCAAATCGGTGGCCATCGTGGGCTCCGGTCCGGCCGGCCTGACGGCCGCCGGCGAGCTCGCCAAGCGCGGCCACGCGGTCACCGTGTTCGAGGCGTTCCACACCGCCGGCGGAGTGCTCATCTACGGCATCCCCGAGTTCCGGCTGCCCAAGGACATCGTGCATGACGAGGTCACACGCCTGGAAGAGTTGGGCGTCAAGATCGAGCCCAACGCGATCGTCGGCAAGACGTACACGCTCGACGAGCTGCGCCAGACGTTCGACGCGATATTCATCGCCGTGGGCGCAGGCCTGCCGGTGTTCATGGATATCCCCGGCGAGAACATGAAGGGCGTGTATTCCGCCAACGAATACCTGACGCGCGTCAACCTGATGGGCGCGTACCGTGCCGACGCGGATACGCCGGTGCTGCACGGCCAGCGCGTCGCGGTCGTGGGTGGCGGCAACGTCGCCATGGACGCGGTGCGCACGGCGCGCCGGCTGGGTGCGGCGGAGGCGACGATCGTCTACCGGCGAGGCATGGAAGAACTGCCGGCGCGGCGCGAGGAAGTCCACCACGCCCAGGCGGAAGGCATCAAGTTCGAGACGCAGGTGGCGCCAGTCGAGGTCGTCGGCGAGAACGGCTGGGTCACCGGCCTGAAGTGCGTGCGCATGGAGCTGGGCGAGCCCGATGAGTCGGGCCGGCGCCGGCCATCGCCCGTGGCCGGGTCGGAGTTCGTCATCGGCTGCGACATGGTCGTGGTCGCGATCGGCACGCGCAGCAACCCCATCCTGACGACGTCCGCGGCCGGACTGAAAGTCAACGAGTGGGGCTACATCGAAGTTGACGGTGCGGGCATGACCTCGCTGCCCGGCGTGTTCGCCGGTGGCGATATCGTGCGCGGCGCCGCGACGGTCATCCTCGCGATGGGCGACGGCAAGCGCGCGGCGGCCGCGATCGATGCCTACGTGACTGGCGCCCTGCCCGCACAGGCGGAGACCACACTGCCGGAGGCCGCAGCCATCGCCGGCTAACGCCGGCCGTCGCGAGAGCTAGTCGGCTCTCGAGATATCGAACGTCTTCGACCCGTCGAGGCTCGTCCCGGAGATGCGATCGCCGATCACGGCACGCCCCTCATCTGAGCTGACGTCGATGAATATGCCGGTGGCGCTCGTCGAATAGGGGCCGGTCAGGTACTCATACGGCGCGGGGCAGGTCTGCATCACCTCGACTACTGGCCCCACCACGTGCACAAACCCCCTGAAAGTCGGCGTCGCGCCGCTGGCGTCGATCGTGAAGCCCTGGGCGGACTCGGCCATCTCGGGAGTGATCGGTATCTCGACTGGGGACAGCTCAAACGTACAGCCCTCCGAATCGGCTCCGCTGACGGAGAAGAACATCGTGCCGCCGGTCAGCTCATAGACGTAGTAGGGCGACGGCACGGTATGTGGCACGAGGGTGAAGACCAGGTCTGCCTCGGCCACCGTCCACACGCCGTCATGGGGCACCTCCGTGCGCTGCGAGACATGGCCACGCCATTCGCTGCCGAAGGGTGAGGTGCCAGGAGTCGGCTCTGGGGCAACCAGCGTCGCCGAAACGACATCAACGCTCTCCCCACCTTCCGGCAGCTCGATCGAAGCATCGAATTGCGACGGGTGCGGCACGCTCACGTCGACGCCCAGATCGAGCGTGCCGCTCAGCTGCCAGGCGTCATCTGCCTGCGTCGTTCCAGTTGAGATCGCGACCGGGGGCGCAGCGTGGCCGTCAATCGTCACGCGCAGCAGCGCTGAGGCTGCCTGCGGCTCGATCCCTTCGACGCGCACCTGCCACGTGACGGCATCTGCCTGACCGTCACCCGGCTCGCCGATGAGCGGCACGGAGGCACCGTCCGCAAGCGACGCACCTGCGCTGTTTTCGAAATCGACGATGTCACGGATGCGCAGATCGCCCCCGGCGGCGCGGCCACTGGAGCTCAGGGTCGAAACCACGGTCTGTCCGGCGACGTTCTGCCATTCGCTGCTCGACAGATCACCCAACTGCTCGAGGGCGTTGGCCACTGTGCGTCCGTTGCCTGCAAGCCCGTCGTACATGGCCAAGGCCGCCGCCTGCGCATCCTGACTGATGACCGAACGGCTCCAGCCCAGCACGACGGAGGTCGAGCCGCGGATGGCATTGCCAAGATCGGTCGCACCATCGCCGAACGTGGCGCAGCCGTTGAGAAACACGACCGCATCCGTGAGCCCGCCTGGGTATTGGTCGCGGAA
>DATBRX010000066.1:0-2653 GCA_036560085.1 Candidatus Limnocylindrales bacterium | reverse complement strand
TGCCAATGGCGACGAGCCCGACTGACGCGCCGGTGGTGCGCCGGGCCAGCTCGGCCAGCCGTGACCAGATCTCCTCCGGCCGCTCGCCGGCGGGCCCGCTCAGTAGATGACCTGTGAATTGGGCAGAAGTGATGGCCCCGCCAATGCGGCGTATCCATTGCGGCGCGACGAACGCACCGGCGAACAGGAGGGCAGCCATAAGGGCGGTGGCGCGGCCGGCCTCCGAGGCGGAACCGCTCGAGTGGGTGAGCGCCGGCCCGATTATCGAAACAAGAATCGCTGCGGCCATCAACGCGCTACCGGCAGCGGCTGCGACCAGCCGGGCCTTGGCAGATGCGACGCGTTTCCTGGCCTCGAGCCACAGGTAGACCGCGGCCACGATGTCCGTGATGACGAAGGCAATGAGGCCGCCGAACAGAAGCGGCCACACCACGCGCATGCTGATGAAGATGGGCGGCACGGCAGTAAGGGCCCATACCAAACCCGCGCCGACGAGGACGCTGCGGCGAATGGGGCGAATGCGGGCGACGAGCCTGAGCGTGAGGACGGGCTGGGCAAAGAGGAGCGCGAGCGCCAAGGCGCCGGCGAGTTCCTGGTTGGTGCTCACCGTGCTGATGGCCGATACGAAGAAGAGGCCGGCCAGCGCGGCAAAGATGAGCATCACGTCGAGACTGACGGCGTCCCGCCGGCGCAGCCAGGTAACGAACGTCGCAACAAAGAGGAGGCCGAACGCGATCTCAACCGCGAACGTCAGCCCGCTCATGCGTCACCCCTGATGTAGCGCAGGCCGCGCGTCACCGCGTCGAGCTCGGGGTCTGGCGCGGGCGGCAAGTCGATCGACTCAAGGAACAGATCCACGAGCGCGGGGTCGAACTGGCTGCCCCTGTGGCGCAGCAGCTCGTCGCGCGCCTGGTCGAGGCTCATCGCCGCGCGATACGGACGGCTATGCGTCATGGCGTCGTACGAGTCGACGACGGTCACAATGCGCGCTCCCAGCGTAATGGCCTCGCCATGCAGACGGTCTGGGTAGCCGGTGCCGTCGAAGCGCTCGTGGTGACCGCGCACAATGGGCTCGACCAGGCGGCCAATGCGCAGCGGCCGCAGGATCGCCGCACCCACGAGCGGGTGCTTTTGCATCTCCAGGCGCTCTTCAGGTGTCAGTAGCCCGGGCTTGGTCAGCACGCTATCGGCGATGCCTATCTTGCCCACATCGTGCAGCACCGCGCCATAGCCCACTGCCTCCAGCTGCTCGCCGCTCAAGCCATGGTGCTTGGCCAGCTTGAGCGCAGCCTCAGCCACGCGGCTGCAGTGATGTTCGGTTTGCGCGTCCTTGGCGTCGACCGCGCTGGCCAGCGCGACGAGCACATCCTGGGCGCTCTCGAGACGGGCCAAGGCGGCAGAAAGGCGTAGGTTCGATCGGACCCGTGCCAGGAGCTCGGCCGGCTCGAACGGCTTGGTGATGAAGTCGCTCGCGCCGGCATCCAGGCCGGCGACCTTGTCTTCGAGGCGGCCGCGCGCCGTTACGAGGATGATCGGCAGGAGCGCGGTCGTGGGCGACCGCCGCAGCGCGCGCGTGACCTGAAGCCCGTCGAGGCCGGGCATGCCGATGTCCAGCAGCGCGACGTCCGGGGGCACACGCAGGATCTGGGTCAGCGCATCGGCGCCGTCATCCGCGTGGCGCACTTCGTAATTGGCCCGCTCGAGCGTGGCCGTCAACAGGGCGCTTGTCGCGAGGTCGTCTTCGGCAACGAAGATCGATGGCGGCAGGGCAACCGCTGGGAGCGTGACCGTGTCCAATCCTAGGCCTCGGTGCTGGTTCCCCACAGAGTGGCAGCAACAGGTGCGTCAGGACACCGGTACCTTCGCCGCCGTCTGGAACCGCGCAGTAGCCCGACCGGTGTACCAAACGCGCGGTTCCTGCGCCGGATCCAGGCGTATACGCCGCGCTCCGGTGGTCGAGCAGCGCCTCTCCCGGCCCTAGGGCGCTGAGTGCAGGTCGCGCAGGAAATTGATGACGTTCCAGATCTCGTCATCGGTAAGGCGATTGGCCCAGGCCGGCATGCCGCCGGGCAGGCCGTTGCCGATGAAGTAGTGCAGGTCGCCATCTGTGTGTTGGCCCAGGTGACTGCCCGGACCGACCAGCGCCGGTGGTCGGACCCGTGTCGTACCCGACTGCGGTCCACCACCCCGAGCATCAACCCCGTGGCACGCGGCGCAGGTGTTCAGGTAGACGCCCTCGCCTGCGCTGATTGAGTCGACCGTGGCTGGAATCGGGTTGGCCAGCCGAGTCTGCGGTGTGGGCGCGAAGAAACCCGACAGGCCCATCACCACACCCACGGCCAGGAACAGCAGGCGCAGCGTCACCACCATGCTGCCGAGAGTCGAGCCGCGCAGGCGGGCGGCGGTGGCGAAGCCCAGGACCCCCAAGATCAGGGCAGCCAGCCCGATGACCAGGCTCGGGCTGATCGGCGGCGGGAAGAGGATCGTCACTGGAAGACGTACCTCACAGTTGTGGTCCCACGATAAATGCCGCGACCGCCAGGAGCGCGGCGGCTATGGATCCAGCCAAGAGCGTCAGGCGGCCCAGGCGTCGTTCGACCCGGGGCAGTGCCCCGCCGGCGAGGACGATGGTGAAGCCAAAGACCGCCGCTGC
>DATBRX010000065.1:0-6615 GCA_036560085.1 Candidatus Limnocylindrales bacterium | reverse complement strand
CCCGTGTGCACGACCAGCCCGACCGGCGTGCGCAGGGCAATGCCCATCGCGTCGGGGATCGAGTGGCCAATGCGGAAGGCCGTCGCACTGAACGCGCCCAGCTCGACCGTCTCACCAGGTTCGAGGGCGAGGAGCGGATTGTTGTTGAGCTTGTGCTCCTTGATCTTGCCGCCCAGTAGCCCGCGGGCAAGAGTCGAGGCGTAGATGGGCACGCCGGGAAAATCCGGCAGCACATACGGCAGGCCGCCCACGTGGTCCTCGTGGGCGTGGGTGATGAGGAACGCCTTCACCTTCTCGCGGCGCTGGCGCAGGTAGGTGACGTCGGGCACGACCAGGTCGATGCCGAACATCTCCTCCTCAGGGAACATGAGCCCGCAGTCGATCACGACGATCTCGTCGCCGTACTCGAACACGTACATGTTCTTGCCGATCTCGCCCACGCCGCCCAGGGGCAGGACGCGCAGCACGTCACCGGGCGCCGCGGGCAGGACGCGTGATTGGTCGTTCAGCATCTAGAAGAGACTCATCTGGTTCTCGTCGACCGGCTCTGGCACGGTATCGGCAGTCACCGCAACGGCAGCGAGGACCTGCTCGGCTTCGACCTGGAGCTCCATGTCGACCGCGACAGGCTCGGCCGCGACGGGCTCGAGCGTGACGGGCTCCGTCACCACGGCTGTCGCGGCGACGCTCTGCAATGGCGAAGCGATCCCGCCGGCACGCTTCGCGCGCGCATCGATAAGCACCTGGGGTAGGCCGCTCATGTCCTCAAGCATCGTCTGCTTCAGACTGCTCGCGCGCAGCGCCGCGGCCGGGTGATACATCGCGTAAGTCTGGGCGTTCGCGGCGCCGGTTTGAGAGTCAACTGGATGCACGGTGCCGTGCACGCCGCCGATGCGCGCCCCGGGCATGAACGTCTGGAGCGAATGCCGCCCCAAAGTGACTACCACGGCCGGGTCGAGAATCTCCAGCTGGCGGCGCAGGTATGGGGCGCAAGCAGCGATCTCCGATGGTTCCGGGTCGCGATTCTGCGGCGGCCGGCACTTGACGACGTTGGTGATGAAGACCTCCTCGCGCTTCCAGCCGATTGCCTTCAGCAGTTCGTTCAACAGTCCACCGGCCGCGCCGACGAACGGCCGCCCCTGCTGGTCCTCGTTGAACCCGGGGCCTTCGCCGACGAAGACGACCTCGGTGTCCGGATGGCCCTCCCCCGGGACCGCGTTGGTGCGACCCACGTGGAGCGGACAGAGCCGGCAGACCGAGACTTCCGCCGCGATCTGATCCAGTGCGCGCTTGCGCTCGTCGCGGTTCACGTGTGCCCTTGGTGCTCGGTGATGGACATGGATTCACTCAAAGCGGATACCGATGGGCACGGCCTCGATGGTACATCGCCCCTGCCCTTCCCGTGGCTCCTGAGCGGAAGAACTCCGGGCCCGGTCATCGGGGGAGGGAAAATCCGTGGTAGCCCGATAGGCTATGGCCGATGAGCAACCGATCGCGCGGCCGACCGCGTCACCCGGACGTTCTCACGCCGACCGAGTGGTCGGTGCTCGATATGTACCGCCACGGCATGCCGCGCCGCGCGATCGCATGGCGGCGCGGCACGAGCGAGTACGCAGTCAGGTACCACTTGCGCAACGCGACATCAAAGCTCGGGCTCGCCAGGACGCAGGACCTGCGTCATTGGCAGGGCTCGCCGGCGACAAGTCCAGTCAATGCGAGCGAACACCGCTCGAGGAGGTTCAAGACGATGGATTCAGAGATCCAGCTCGGCGAGCTCGCACAGGTGTCAATGCTGTGCCGCTCTGCTACCGCGACAGAGACCTGGTACCGCGATGTCCTGCGGCTGCCGCACATCTTCACGTTCGGCGCGTTGGTGTTCTTCGACATGAACGGCACGCGGCTCTACTTCCGTGAAGTCCCGGACAAGGAGTTCCGCGCCAGCTCGACGCTCTACTTCGCGGTCGACGACATCAACGTCGCCACGGACCTCCTGAAGGGCCGCGGCGTCAAGTTCCAGGGCGCGCCGCACATGATCTACAAGGACGACGCGACCCGCGTGGAGGAGTGGTTCTCGTTCTTCGAGGATCCCGATGGCAATACGCTCGCACTGCTGGCGCGCGTCCCGTCATCGACCTAGGTGGGGGCGCGCTGCGTTTGTGACACCACTATCGTCAAGTGCACCGCTGACCGCTAGTAGCCGCGTTCGTGACGATGGTGGTGTCGCGGCCTCAACGAGGCGTTCGCGCTGTTGAAAAGGCGCCGAACAAGAGAAACGGCCCGCCTCTAAGCGGGCCGTTCCTGATTGCTCTGCGGTTGCGCCGCTTAAGCGGGCGTCTTGGCCAGGTGGCGCTGCATTGCCGCCTTGCGCGACAGGTTGACGCGACCCTGGCGGTCGATCTCCACGACCACGACCATGATCTCGTCGCCCACTGAGACGACGTCCTCTACGGTCGGGACGTGATAGTCGGCCAGCTCGCCGATGCGCACCAGGCCTTCCTTGCCCGGCAGGATCTCGACGAAGCAGCCGAAGGTCATGATCCGGGTCACCTTGCCGAGATAAAGGCCACCGACCTCCACCTCGCGGGTCAGACCCTCGATCATCTGGATGGCGGCGCGTGACTTGTCGGCGTCGATCGCTGCGATCTCGACCGTGCCGTCGTCCTCGACGTTGATCTCTGTCCCGGTGTCCTCCTGGATCTTGCGGATCGTGGCACCACCCTTGCCGATGATGTCGCGGATCTTCTCCGGGTTGATCTTGATCGTGATGATGCGCGGCGCATAGGCGCTCATCTCACTGCGCGTCGTGGGCATGACCTCGAGCATCTTGTCGAGGATCGCCAGCCGAGCGACGAGGGCCTTCTCGAGACCATCGCGGATGATCGCCTCGTTGATGCCCGTGACCTTGATGTCCATCTGGAGCGCGGTGATGCCCTCGCGGGTGCCGGTGACCTTGAAGTCCATGTCACCGAACGCGTCTTCCTTGCCCAGGATGTCGGTCAGGACGGCGAACTTGCCGTTCTCGCCTGTGACCAGGCCCATCGCGGCGCCGGCGACGGGTGCCTTGATGGGCACGCCGGCATCCATGAGCGCGAGGGTCGAGCCGCAGGTCGAGGCCATCGACGTCGAACCGTTCGACGTGACGCACTCGGATACGACGCGAATGACGTACGGGAACTCCTCGGAGCTCGGCAGGACCGGGAGCAGGGCGCGCTCGGCGAGTGCGCCATGTCCGATCTCGCGCCGGCCGGGGCCGCGCATCGGCTTGTTCTCGCCCGTCGAATAGGGCGGCATGTTGTAGTGGTGGAGGTAGCGCTTCGACTCCTCCGGGCTGATGGTGTCGATACGCTGGACGTCCGACGACGGACCAAGCGTGGCGACGCTCAGCGCCTGGGTCTGGCCGCGGGTGAAGAGCCCGGAGCCATGGGCGCGCGGCAGGAGGCCAACCTCGACGCTGATCGGACGGATCGTGTCGAGATCACGGCCGTCCATGCGCAGGCCCTCGTTGAGGACGAGCTCGCGGACCGTCTTCTTGTGCAGCACGCCGGCGAGGCTCTTCGAGAAACGCGCCGTCTTGCGCGCCTCGTCGCTCATGCCGTACGTGGTTGCCTTGTCCGGGCCCATGCCCTTCGACGCGCGGATGGTGTCGGCGACCGTCTTTTTGAAGGCGTCGATACGCGCGGGCAGGTCATTGCCCAGGCGGATCAGCAGCTCGGCCGTGGCCTCAGCGTCGGGCAGAGCACGATGATTGGGCTCGACCTCGAGCGCGAAGAACCGCGCCAGGTCGCCCAGCTTCAGGTCGCCGTCCGGATAGGCCTCGCGAGCGAGGACCAGCGTGTCGACGTAGCGGCCGGCCTCGAAGTGCTGGCCCGAGGCCGCCTCGAGAAAGCCGATGTCGAAGCCGACGTTGTGACCGACGAGCAGTGCGTCGCCCGCCCAGTCAAGGAAGGTCTTGGCAGCCTCGGCCGGCGTCGGCGCGTCCTTGACGTCCGCATCAGTGAGGCCATGCAGCTGGCGACCGACGATCGTCATGCCCGGGTTGACCAGGGTCGACCACTTGTCGGTGATCTTGCCACCGGCCACCTTGACGGCACCGATCTCGACCATGGAGCCCTGCTTCACGTCGCGGCTGGTGGTCTCGATGTCGAAGACGACGAAGGGCTTGTTGGCCTTGAAGGCGTCAACAAAGTCGAGCACAGACTCCGTGCCCGGCTCGATGTACGGCACGCGCTTGGGCTTGCCGACCTGCTCGCGCAGCTTCTCCTGGAGCTCCAGGATGGGCGCCAGTGAGCGGTGGCCGAACATGATCGCCTCGGCCATGACGGCTTCGGGCACGATCTTGGCGCCGGCCTCGACCATCATGATCGCGTCACGGGTGCCGGACACGATCAGGTCGATGTCCGACTCGTCGAGCTGGCTGACGGTTGGGTTGAGCACCAGCTCACCGTTGATGCGGCCGACGCGGACCGCTGCGATCGGGCCCTTGAAAGGAATCTCGCTGATCGTCAGCGCGGCCGAGGCGGCAATCGTGCCGATGATGTCGGGATCATTCTGCTGGTCGGTCGACAGGACGGTCAGGACAACCTGGACGTCGTCCTTGTAGCCCTCGGGGAAAAGCGGACGAATGGGCCGGTCGGTCAGACGCGCAGCCAGGATGGCCGCCTCCGACGGGCGCGACTCGCGCTTGATGAAGCCGCCCGGGATCTTGCCCGCGGCGTACATGCGCTCCTCGAACTCGACGGTCAACGGGAAGAAATCCAACCCGGGACGCGGTTCGGAGCGGTTGGCGGTGCCGAGCAGCATCGTGTCGCCGTAGCGCACGGTGACGGAACCACCGGCGAGCAGGGCGAGCTTGCCCGTCTCAATGGTCAGGGTTCGACCGCCGACTTCGGCGGTCAGAGTAGTGACTGGCATCAGTCCTCCAAGTGGGGAGGACGGGTCTTGCTTAGCGGCGCAGTCCGAGGCTGCCGATTACGGCGCGATAGCGAGCGTTGTCCTTGCGCATCAGATACGCAAGCAGCCGGCGTCGCTGCCCGACGAGCTTGAGCAAGCCGCGGCGCGAGTGATTGTCCTTGGGAAAGGCACGCAAATGCTCCGTGAGGCCCTTGATCCGCTCAGTCAGGAGCGCGATCTGGACCTCCGGTGAGCCTGTATCGGCGTCTGCTCGGGCGTAGTCCGCCACGATGCCTTCCTTGGTTTCCCGCGCCAGGGGCACCCGTTCCTCCAATGTTTCCTTATCTCTTATCGCTCGGAGTCTAGCAGTCACCCGGCTTTAGCGCCCCCGAGATGCAGTCAGGACGGCGCGCGCCCTGGCGGCGTCACGGTCCATCTGGCGGACCAGGGCGGCGGCTGACGCGAACCTTTTTTCGCCGCGCAGCCGGCGCACCAACTCGACGCGCATTCGTTTGCCGTAGAGGTTCTCGTCGATGTCGAAGAGGTGAACCTCCAGGACGCGCGCGCCGCCGGGGCCGAACGTTGGCCGCACGCCGAGTGACGCCACACCATCTGCCCGGCGCGCGGGATTGAGGCGGTCGCGTCCGCCCCATGCTGCGCGCACGGCGTAGATGCCGTCAGCGGGCAGGGCGACGGGCGATTGGAATGACAGGTTGGCCGTGGGAAAGCCCAGGGCGCGCCCGCGACGGTCGCCGCGCACGACGTGGCCTGTAACCGTGTAGGGCCGGCCCAGGAGCCGCCTCACGTCCGCCAGGCGACCAGCAGCCAGCGCGTCACGCACCCTGGTGCTCGAGACGACCGCACCGCTACTGGCCAGCTGGCCGACCTCCACGAGCTCGAACCCCAGAGCCGGCGCCAGGCGCCGAATCTTGGCGATTGTCCCCTCGCGGTCGTGGCCGAATGCCGATTCCGGGGTCATGACCAGCGCGACCAGCTCTCGGCCGCTCCGCACGCGCTCCAGGAAGTCCTCGGGCGACTGCTCGGCAAACGGCTTGTCGAAGTGCTGCAGCACCACGGTCGTGACACCCAGACCGTGGAGCAAGGCGACACGCTCGTCGGGGTCGCACAGCAGTGGCGGCGCTGCGCCGCGCACGATCTCCGACGGGTGCGGGTCGAACGTCAGTGCCACCGGCTCCGCGTGATGGCGCTGCGCAGCTGCGAGCAGTGCGCGGACGACGCGCTTGTGGCCGCGGTGGGCGCCATCAAACACGCCAATCGCGAGTGCGAACCGCAGCCTCGGGGGCAGATCGTCGATCGAGCGCAGGGTCAGCGTCACGCGGCGAACACTTTCTCCGGGGCGAGCACGCCATCCGCGACCCGCGCGATCGCCACGAGGCGACCGCTGCCGTCGCGCACGCGGACGAGGCCCTCCCCCGGCAGCGTGCCCGCGCGGCGCAGCTGCTGGCCACGCGCGAAAGGCACCAGCTCATCGGCTGACAGCGTGACCTCCGGGAATGTGAGCCCTGTGTCCATTGCCAGCAGCATGCCATCCGCGCGTCCATTGGCGAGCGCCGCGCGGACCTCGTCGAGCGCATGTGCGGCGTCGATGGTGAACGGGCCGCTGGCCGTACGTGTCAACGCCGCCAGGTACGCCCCGCTGCCCAGCTGATCGCCCAGGTCGCGCGCGATGGCGCGGATGTACGTCCCGGCCGAGCAGGCGACCTC
>DATBRX010000064.1:0-2869 GCA_036560085.1 Candidatus Limnocylindrales bacterium | reverse complement strand
GCGGTCGCGCTCCGGCAGGTCCGCTCGCGGTCGTCTCCGCTTCGGGCGCCTTTGTCCGGCGGGCCGGCCGCGTGGCGTTGGGCGCAGCGCGCTTAGTCGGTACCTTGGCCGTTGCTCTGACCGGCCCGGGTGCGTGGCGTGCGTCCCATTCACGGCGCAGCAACGGATCGGACAGGACGCGATACGCCTCCTGCACGACTAGGAAGCGGTTCCCGTCACCCTTGGCCGCGTCCGGGTGGTAGCGCTTGGCCAAAAGGCGATGCGCCTTCTTGATGTCCGCGGCAGACGCCCCGCGAGGGACGCCGAGCGCGCGGTACGGATCGTGCGCAGCAGCCACCAGCTAGCCCAGCTCGGACAGCGGCGCGAGCCGGAACGACGGCACCGCCTGCGCGATCTCCACGCCGCGCGGATCGACCGTCGGCGGGCGGTGCAGGTCGGCCAGCCGTTCCAGGGTCGAACCCGACAGGACGCCCAGTTGGGCAAGCGCCTCGATCGTCACCGCGCGGTTCGCCCGCTTCGCCCAGTCGCCGTCCTCGATCTTGATCGCGATACCGGCCGCGCCCGAATCAGCTCCGCGGGCGCCGGCAAGAAGGCCGATACCGCGCAGACCTTCCGCGCCGCCCTTGGCCACGAGCTGGGCGGGTCGGGCACGCATGATCATCGTGTCGGGCGCGTTGTGGCTGCCGCCGACCATCTCTGGCGCGGCGATCATCGCGTCGCGGATCCTGGTCAGCGCGGGGATCAGCGGCGTGCGCGCCGTGTCGGCTGCTCCGGCCGGATCGGCCAGGAGAACGAACGCGCGTGCGATGGCGACGAGCGGAAACGCGTAGGTGTAGACGCCGCAGTTATCAACCGCGGTGACCAGCGCCGACGGCCGCACGCCAAAGACCCTGGCCACGGTGTCGGCCATCGCGACCTGTGACCGGTGCTCCGGCCGCCAGTAGTCGGCGAGGCTCCAGCCCGCGAGCTTCGACATGAGCAGGCTCGCGGTGTGGAAGCCCGAGCAGTTGTGACGAACCGCGCCCGGAGCCTCACCTTCGCGGGCCAACCGGGCAGCGGTGATCTCGTCCTCCGGCGCATCGGCGGTGCCACAGGCAAGCAGCGCTTGGGTCAGCCCGGCGCGGCGCAACACGGCCTGGATGGTCCGGACATGGGCATCCTCGCCGTGGTGCGAAGAGGCCATGACCGCGATCTCGGGGCCGGTCAGGTGGAACGACTCGGCGCCGCCAGCGTCGAGCAGCGCGGCCAACGCGAAGGGCTTTATCGCGGATCGGACGGACGTCACCATGTCCGGATCGCCGATCCCCTGCTGCACCTTGCCGGTCACATCGACCTGCACGACGTGCCCGCGGTGACGGCTCTCGACGAACGGCCCGCGGTGGAACTCGACGAGCACCGGGGCGGCTACGTTGCGCGGATAGCGCGTCTTGCCCAGGGCCGGCGGCAGCGTCTGACGCAGCGTTTTGCGCGCGGTTGCGGAGGGTCTCACCGGGGTCTGGGCCATCGGCCGGATGGTAGCGCGTCGCCTCCCGATTCCCGGGTGAGGGCGGACGACCCAGGCATCGACCAGTGGCCGCACCTGTCGCCCGATGGATCGACCCTCGCTTTCATGTCGAGCCGCGGCGGCAATCTCGACATCTGGCTGGCAAATCCGGACGGCACCCAACCCCGCAATCTGACCGACGATCCGGCGCCTGGCACTCAACATGGCCGGCGCGACCGCGTTCGTGCTGGTCCTGAGCTACTTCCTGTTGCTCACGAGCGGCGTGGCCTGGGGCCTCGACCTGGTCCTGGGCTCGATCATCCTGTCCAGCGTGCTGGCGATGGGTCTGGCCCTGATCGTCGCCTGGGATCGGCCCGCTGAATCGGACGGTTCGACCGAGTCGGGCGCTACAGTCAGCTGAGAATGGCCGCCGACCCTCATCCTGACTTTCCCAGCCTGCACGTCTCCTCCCACCCCGCCGTCCTGCACAAGCTTTCCTACCTGCGCGACTCGGCAGTAGAGCCCAAGAAGTTTCGTGAGCTCGTGCGCGAGATCTCGTGGCTCGTCGGCTATGAGGCACTGGCCGATGCGCGCGTTCGCGACGTCAAGGTCCAGACGCCCATCGAGCTGACCGACGGGGTCAAGCTTGCGGATCGCATCGGCCTCGTGCCGATCCTGCGCGCGGGCCTGGGCATGGTCGACGCAATGCTCGAGCTGATGCCGACCGCGCAGGTGTGGCACCTGGGCCTGTTCCGCGACGAGCGCACCCTGCGCCCGGTCGAGTATTACAACAAGCTCCCGGACTCGGCCGCGGTCGACCTGTGCCTCATCCTCGATCCCATGCTCGCGACCGGCGGATCAGCCACGGCGGCGATCGACGTCCTGAAGCGCTGGGGCGCGGTGCAACCGGTGCGCATCAAGCTGCTGAATCTGATCGCCGCGCCGGAGGGCGTGCGCGCCGTCCAGGAGGCGCACCCCGACGTGCCCATCTACGCCGCGGCCCTTGATCGCCAGCTCAACGACAAGGGCTACATCATGCCCGGGCTGGGTGACGCGGGCGATCGCCAGTTCGGCACCGGCGGGAACTAGGAGCTTGGGCAGCTGACAGTCGAGGGCAGCGGCCGCCCCTTGGATTGGACGGCCTGGCACACCGACTACGACGCGGATACGCCGTTGCGCCGGCGCCTCGAGATCGTTCAGCGCCACATCGTTGACGCGCTCGCGTCCATCGAGCGGTCGCCCGTCCGGGTCATCAGCATGTGCGCCGGCGAGGCACGCGACCTGCGCGGCGCGCTCGCTCGCGTCGAGCGACGCGACCTTGTTGGGCGGCTCGTGGAGCTGGATCCGGGCCTCGCCGGGAACGCCCGTCGCGGCTTGAGCGAACTG
>DATBRX010000063.1:0-2637 GCA_036560085.1 Candidatus Limnocylindrales bacterium | reverse complement strand
GCGCCTTTGACTGTGTCTAGCAGGTAGCGGCCCGCGCCGTAGGTGGCAGAGCCCGAGGTCGCATCGCGGAAGGGCAGGAAGATGCCGCCGGCATAGCCGCTCATCCAGAACACGGGGAGCGACGCGCCGTCGAGTGGCCCGGCCAGACGGATCTGCCCGATGCGCCGGAACGAGAACGCCTCGGCGCCGCTCGACGGCAGCTGCAGCAGTCCGGCGGCTGGCGCGCCGGGCGCGTGAGGTTGATCGGTCGGATCGGCCGATTCGTAGCTCGCAGTCATGCGCAACCTGGGGTCGTAGTCGAAATACGAGAGCCCGCCGAAGCGGGCTCGCGCATCACTCGTCAGCGGCGATTGCGGGTGGTCGCGGAACAGCTCGTCACGCGACTCGCGCCAGCGCAGCCACGCGGCATGTGGGTCGGTCGCAGAAGCGCGCCGCCACTCCGCGTAGATCTCGGCCACCCGGCGCCGCCAATCGGCGAGCGCCAGGAAGCCGTCATCCATCAGGGGTTTGCCTGGAGCCAGGTCCGGGCCACGTCGGCCAGGTCCTTGTGATCGACGCTGACCTGCTTGTACAGATCAGCCAGGGTGTCCGTGTCGATCTTGGCCGAGACGTCGTTCAGGATCTTCTTGAATGCGTCCTTGTCGCTCAGCTTCGCGAGGTAGTCGTCGCGCACGATGGGCGCGACGTTGTCCGCCGGCTGCGTGTGCAGATCGTCTTCGAGTGAGACCCAGCCGTTGACGATTATCTCGGGGCTCGTCGAGCACAGCTCGGCCACGTGGACCGTGCCGTTCTTGAGCGCGTCGGCCATCGGTGTGCTGCAGGGCTCGAGCAACGTTGCCGCTGCGATCGTGTCGGCGGTGAGGCCGTACTGGCTGAGCGCGCCTCCGGGAGCGCCGCATACGGCGTTGGTTAGGCAGTCAGTCGCCAGACCGAACGTGAGCTGGTCCTGGACCGCGGCAAGGTCGCTCATCTTGGACAGGTTGAACTCTGTCGCGGTCTCCTGGCGGACGACGAATGCGTTGGTATCGACTGCGGGCGTGAAGTTGAGCGCCGTGAGGTTCTTGGCGTTCAACTTTTCCTGCAGCGCGGTCAGGTTGGCCGCCGGATCGCTGCCCGCCGTGCCTCCCTCATACACAAGGCGGCTGCCGATGTACTCCGGCTGGAGGTCGATCTGGCCGCTCTCGATGGCCGGCGCCACGACCGGACGCTGGCCCAGGCCGATGCCGGCACGATCCACGGTGTAGCCATTTGCCTCGAGTGCCTGGGCATAGATTTCAGCCATCACTCGCGCCTCGTCGAAGCCGACAGAGCCGATCTTGATGGTCGGCTTGCTGCCCCCACCCGACGAGCACGCACCGACCAGCAGCGCGAGCGCGATCGCCCCGAGGGCCAGCCTGCGGGAGGTCCGCATGGGTAACCTTCTCCTTTCGTTCATCCGGTTAGTCCGGCGTCAGGCGCGGACTATACATCGGAACCGCGCGCCGAACTACTCAGGATCTACGCGCTGACCGGCTCCACGGATCGCTGGCGCCGCAAACCGCGCGGAGTGAGAAGGTACTGCGCCACGGCAAAAGCTGCTTCGACCGCGATGACCAAAGCGCCGACGAGAATTGCGCCGCCGACCACCTGGGCATCGCCGCCCAGGCTGAATGTCGCGAAGCCCTCCACGAGATAGCGGCCCAGCCCACCGAAACCCAATATCGCGCCCAGGGTCGCGGTCGCGACGATCTGGATGGCCGCGGAACGAATTCCAGTCACGATCACGGGCACGGCCAGCGGCAGCTCGATCCGCGCCAGTACCTGCCCTGCGCTCATACCCTGGCCGCGGCCGGCGTCGACGACGTCCCGCTCCACTCCGCTGATACCGGCCTGCGCGTTGACGAGGATGGGCGGGATCGCCAGCACGACCATCGCCACGACGGTGGGATAGACCTTGAAGCCGGCCTGCGGATCGATCGCCACGGTGATCGGCAGGACGATGGCGATGACGGCCAACGACGGCAGGGCGCGCCACAGGTTGGCCGACGCCGCCGCGAGCCACACGAAACGGCGCGTGTGGCCGATCCACAGCCCTACGGGCAACGCGATGGCAAGCGCAATCAGCAGCGACACCGCCGACAGGCCGGCATGCTCCATGAGCCGGGCGGGGATGCCGTTGGGCCCGGCCCAATGCGTCGGATCCGACAGCCAGACGATGGTTCGGTTCAGCAGGTCCATTTATCCCGCCTCAGCCGTGTGCCAGGGGGTAAGCCGGCCCTGCACGCGTGCCAGCGCGAAGTCGGCCAGAAGGGCCAGGGCGACCGACGGGACCGCCCCGAAGTAGAGCTCGGTCGGGAAGCTGCGCCGGTAGCCCTCCAGGATGAAGAAGCCGAGACCGCCAAAGCCGTCGCCGAGGATCGAAGTTACGGTCACGAGCGCGATCGTCGACACGGTCGCAAGGCGCACGCCGGCCAGGATCAGCGGCACAGCCAGTGGCACCTCGACGCGCCACAGGCGCTGGGCCTTCGTGAAGCCGAGGCCGTTGGCGGCCTCGAGGACGTCGCGCGGGACCGAATCGAAGCCCGCGGCGATGTTGCGCACGAAGATCACGAGCGTGTACAGGACAAGGGGAATCTCGACGGTGAGCAGGCTGATCCC
>DATBRX010000062.1:0-17845 GCA_036560085.1 Candidatus Limnocylindrales bacterium | reverse complement strand
CCCGAGTACGGGCAGCGTGGCTCAAAGACGCAGCCCGACGGCAGCCGGACAGCCGACGGTGGATTGCCTTTGATGGGCTCGAGCCGCCCGGTGACATCTCTGTCCATGCGCGGAATGGAGGACAACAGGCCAAGCGTGTACGGCATCTCGGGGTGCTCGTAGATCTCCTGGGTCGATGCCCGCTCCATGATTCGCGCGCCGTACATGACCGCGACCTCGTCGGCGACGTCGGCGACGATGCCCAGGTCGTGGGTGATCATGATGACCGTCGTCCCGAACTCGGCCTGGAGCTGCCTGATCAGCTCCAGGATCTGAGCCTGCACCGTCACGTCGAGGGCCGTGGTCGGCTCGTCGGCGATGAGCAGCTCCGGGGAGTTGATGAGCGCCATGGCGATCATCACGCGCTGACGCATACCGCCCGACAGCTGGTGCGGATAGGCGTCGATGCGCCGCGCGGCCGCGGGGATGCCGACGCGCTTGAGCATGTCGAGCGTTTCCTGCCGCGCGGCGGACTTGCTGACGCTGCGGTGGGCCTGAATGGCCTCGACGATCTGGTCCCCGACCCGGTAGAACGGATGCAGGCTCGACATGGGGTCCTGGAAGATCATGGCCATGCGCTCACCGCGCAGCGCCTGCACCTGGGCGGGCTTGAGCGCGAGCAGGTTGAGCCGATCGAGCCAGATCTCGCCGCTCACCTTGGCCTGACGACGATCCAACAGGCCCATGATGGCCTGGGCGGTGACGCTCTTGCCCGACCCGGACTCACCGACGATCGCCAGTGTCTTTCCTCGCTCGAGCGTGAATGACACGCCGTCGACTGCATGGACGAGGCCGTCCTCAGTCGGGAACTTGACGAATAGATCCTTGACCTCGAGGAACGGCCTGTCGCCGGCCGCCTCAGGCACTTCCACGGCGCCGCCCGGCGCCATCTTGTTCAGCCGGCCAATCATCTAGCCGACCTTGACGCGCGGATCGAGGACCGCGTAGAGGAGGTCGACGACGAGGTTGGCGACGATGATGAACGCGGCACTGATCATCGTAATGGCGGTGATGATCGGAAGATCGAAGTCCCGGATGGACGCGATCGACACCTGCCCGAGGCCCTGGAGCGTGAAGATGCTCTCTGTGATGATCGCCCCGCCCAATAGGTAGGCGATGTCCAGGCCCGCGGCGGTGACGATGGGCGTCAAACCGGCGCGCAGAGCGTGTTTGACCACCACCGTCCGCTCGGGCAGCCCCTTGGCGCGTGCCGTGCGCACGTAATCCTCGCTGAACGTCTCAAGCACCTGGTTGCGCGTGAGACGCACGTAGAACGCAGCGTTGAGCACGGCGATCACGATCCACGGCAGGATCATCGTCTGCAAGAAGCGCGCGGGATTTTGCTCTGGTGGTGCGAACTTCGGGAATGGCAGCCAATGCCACTCGAGGACCACGAAGGTGATCAGGATCAGGCCGATGAAGAACGATGGCATCGAGTAGCCGATCAGGGCGACGCCCATGAGGCTTCGGTCCTGCCAGCGGCCGCGCTTGAGGGCGGCGTAGATGCCGGCGATCAAGCCGGTGACGATCCACACGATGAACCCGCCCAGAGTCAGCCAGAAGGTGATCGGGAAGCTGCGTCCGATGAGGCGGAGCACTGATTCATGGCGCAGATACGAATAGCCCAGGCACGGCGCGGCACACTCGAGTTGGGTGAGTGGGTTATCCCCGTAAACGCGACCGAAGAAGATGCCCTTCAGAAATCTGAAGTACTGCTCCCACATCGGTAAGTCGTACTCGAGCCGATGGCGTATGGCGTCGAGGACGTCGGGCGAGCAGCTCTTGCCGCAGGCAAGGCGCGCCGGATCACCCGGTATCAAGTTGAACATCACGAATACGGCCAGCGTCAGCGCAAGCAGCAGGATCACCATGCCCACGAGACGTCGGACGATGTAACCGAAAACGGGACCTGCCCTCCAGGTGTGTCGCTAGAACAGCAGCCGGATTTCGCTGGATAGAGACACCGGGGAAGCGGCTCGCGCCGCTTCCCCGGTGTTCACAGTCTGGTTCCCGAAGGAGACCTTACTGGTTTTTGACGTACAGGATGCCATACGGCCATGAGCCGTACGGACCCCAACGATACAGATTGCCCACGGCGTCGCCGGCCATGGTCTGGGTGAGGCCGAAGAACGTCGGGATGGCGTACATGCGCTCGCCTGCCAGCGCGTTGAGGCGCTGCCACTCGGTCGCCTGTGCCTGACGGTCGGTCTGACCGAGGTTGGCGTGAACGGCATCGACGTAGTCCGCGTCAGGAGACGACGGGTCGTTCTCGCCATTGACCTGCCCGACTCGGGAGATGTCCCAACCGCCGTCCGTGGTGAACAGCGGCCCGATCACCGTCGAGGCATTCGGCCAGTCGGGGCCCCAGCCCGTGCCCTGGAACTCCGTCTGGCAATCCAGATCGAAGTAGCAGGAGTAGCGCGGACCGGTGATCTCACTCAAGTTGATCGTGAAGCCGGCCTGCTGGAGCGAATCCTGGATGATGCCCGCTGCCCTGTTGGAGACGTCGCTCGGGACGTACTGCCAGGTAAGCGTCGGTGCTGCTTCACCGGAGTCGGTGATCAGCTGCTGGGCCAACGCCGCATCACCTGTGCCCGGGACGTCCTGGCCGAAGGGGCCAGCGGCTTCCCACAGGTGGGTCGGTGCGTAGTCCATGCCGATGTTGGGCTTGATGAATCCGTCGGCATAGTCGCCGACGTACTCGCCGCCACCGTTCTGACGGAGCGCGTCACGATTGAGCGCAACCGCCATCGCCTGGCGGATCTTGACGTTGGTGACCACGTCCGTGCGGATCGTGTAATACGACACGTACGGGTCGAAGTCGCTAAAGGCACGACCCACGAAGTCCGGGTTGGCGGTGTGCGGATCCGCGTACACGGTCTCCAGGTTCTGCGGCTCGACATTGCCCTGCGAGACCGCGAAGCGGTCATCACCCGTGGGGGTGATCATGCGCGTGTCGAGGACAGCCGGGTCAAGGCCCTGCTCCATCATGATCTCGTCGGGATACGCCATGCGGCCGCTCTCGTCGGTCGCCGGATCGTAGTTCGGGTTGCGGATAAAGCGCAGGTGGCCACCGACGCCGCGCTCGAACGACTCGATCATGTACGGGCCGTTGGACCAGGGCGTGTCGTTGTAGGCCTCACTGCCGGAGAGGGTGAGGGGAACATCGGGGTGGTCGACCGGATCCGGGACAGCGCCCAGGCCCAGCGTCACCGTGTAGTTGAAGTCCGCGATGGGCTGCTTCAGGTGATAGGTGATGGTCTGGCCATCGCACACGACGGCGGCATCGAACGCGGCCTGGTCGTTGGCGACCGGCTGGGTCATCGCCTCGTCCGCGAAGAAGTTGGGGATGTTCTCCTGGTACGGGCCGGCGTAAGCGACCTTGGTGGCCGCCACTGCACCCGTCACGTTGCCCGCATCATCGAGCACCGGGGAGAAGCCATCGACTGTGGCAACGTCAAGGTACGCAAGCGCATACGACGGGCCGCCACCGACGAGATCGGTCGCGAACACGCGCGAGGCGCCGAACTTGAAGTCCGCGCAGGTAAGGGCCGAGCCGTCCTGCCACTTGATGCCTTCGCGAACCGTGAAGCTCCACGTCTTCGCGTCAGCGCTCGCGGTGCCCGTGTCCGTCGCCGCATCGGCAACGAGCGCGGAGGCTGCCGCAGGATCGTCTGAGTAGACGTAGTTGTTCAGGGTTCGGTTGATCGTGGCGCCAAGGAGCGCCAGGTCTTCACCGGTATAGGTGCGCTGCGGGTCCAGGTCCTGGATACCCTCGCCAGCGTTCGATAGATCGGTCGGCGCCAGGATGAACAGCGTGCCGCCGGAGAGATTCTCCGGGGTCGCCGTCGGCTCCGGGGCGTCGGTTACGACCGGGGTTCCCGTTGGAGTGCTACCGGTACCTGTTGGTGCCGGTGCAGTAGAGCTTGCGTTTGGCGTTGGAGATGCCAGGTTGGTGCCTTGACAGGCCGCCAACAGCATCACCGTGGTAACGCCAAGCGCCAGGGCGCGCATGTTTCGCCCCTGGGTTATCACCATTAGTGGGTCCTCCTCAAAGACCTGCGCCGGGAAGCCCCCGGCCAAGCCGCCAGATCATACAACGCACGATCTCGGAGCGGGCGCTAGATCTAGGTAAGTTAATAGACCTCTATTGGGCCTCTCAGTGGGTCGCGCGCGGATCGAGAGCGTCGCGCAGCGAGTCTCCCAGCAGGTTGAACGCGACCACGATGATGACCAGCGCGAGGCCCGGGATGAAAAGGTACGTCGGCACGGTCTGGAAATACTTCACCGAGTTGGCAAGCATCACGCCGAACGTCACGTCCGGCGGCAGGATGCCCACGCCCAGGAACGACAGCGCTGCTTCGAGGCCGATGAACGCCGGCAGGGCGAGCGTCGTGTAGACGAGGATGGGTGCCCACAGGTTGGGCAGGATCTCCGTGAAGAGGATGCGCCGTCGGCTCGCACCCGCAGCCACAGCGGCCTCGACGAACTCGCGCTCGCGCAGGCTCAGCACCTGGCCGCGCACGATGCGCGCGAGGTACGGCCAGCCAAACGCACTGATCGCCAGAACCAGATAGAGGATGCGCGAGGGGTTGCCGGACGGCACGCCCAGGTCAGTCAGGCGCTGCGTCAGCACGGCAGACATGGCAATCAGAACAAGCAGCGTCGGGAAGGCCAGGACCAGGTCCATGAAGCGCCCGAGCAGCATGTCGGTCCATCCGCCGCCATAGCCGGCGATGATGCCCACGATCGTGCCGATGCTGACCACGAGCACGGTTGACGCCGTGGCGACGATCAGTGAGATGCGCAGACCCCACAGCAGCTGCGAGGCAATGTCACGTCCGGTGCCCCACTCCACGCCGAGCGGGTGCTGTGCGCTGATGCCGCCGAATGGCAGCGCCGGCCCTCCCGTTGCCGTGGCGACCGCCGCGGGGTCGTAGGCGAATGGGTTGAATCCGAACATTGGACCGATGAACGGTCCGATGATCGCCAGCAGGTACACGATGATCAGGATGACCAGGGCGACCATCGCGACCTTGTCGCGGCGCAGGCGCGCGATGACGATCTCACGCAGGCTCCGGCCCTGCGCAGCATTGAGGGTGTCCTGTGCCGGCGCTCCAGCGCCGATCGCCTGGGTGTCCGATGCCAGCGTCATGGTTCAGGAGGGTAGCACGCCATGTGGCGATTTGATGCAACTAGCCGGGGCAGGGTGTTTCACGGCCGGACATCGCTCGCCAGCGTAGATCCGGCTGCCGGGCGGCTGTCGCCTCATCGAGGCGGCGCACCGGTGAGTCGTGCGGCGCCGACTTGACCAGCTCCGGATCGTCGTGCGCCTCGCGCGCCACCTCGATGAGCGCGTCAGCGAAGGCGTCGAGCGTCTCGACCGATTCGGTCTCCGTCGGCTCGACGAGCATGCACTCCTCGACGGTGAGCGGGAAGTAGATGGTCGGCGGGTGGAAGCCCTTGTCGATCAGCCGCTTGGCGATGTCGAGCATGCGCACGCCGGTCTCGTCCTTGAGCCGCGCGGCGCTGGCCACGAACTCGTGCTTGCTGACCTGGGCGAACGGCATCTCGAAGGTGTCGCTCAGGCGGTGGCGCAGATAGTTCGCTGCGAGCACCGCGTCCTCGCTGACCTCGACGAGCCCCTCCCCACCATGCGCCAGCAGGTACGCGTACGCGCGCACGAGCACGCCGGTGCTGCCCTGGTACGAGCGGACGCGGCCGATCGAGCTCGGCCGCTCCCCTGGCTTCTCGAGGCGATAGGCGTCGCCGTCACGGAACACGCGCGGCCACGGCAGGAACGGCACGAGCTTCTCGTTGACGGCCACCGGCCCGGCGCCGGGACCACCGCCGCCGTGCGGTGTCGAGAAGGTCTTGTGGGTGTTGAAGTGCATGACGTCGAAGCCGGCGGCGCCGGGCCTGAACTTGCCGAGGATCGCGTTCATGTTGGCGCCATCCATGTACGCCAGCGCACCGGCGGCGTGGACGGCGTCAAGGAGCTCGACGATCTGGCGCTCGAAGAGGCCCAGCGTCGACGGATTGGTGAGCATCACGGCGGCCGTGTGCGGACCCAGCGCAGCGCTGAGCGCGGCGAGGTCAACCTGGCCCTCCGAGGTCGACTTGACGGTGACGGTCCTGAAACCGGCCATCGATGCCGTCGCGGGGTTGGTGCCGTGCGACGAATCGGGCACGATCACCTCTGTCCGCTCGTGATCGCCGCGCGCCATGTGGTACGCCCGGATCATCAAGATCCCCGTCAGCTCGCCGTGCGCGCCGGCAGCCGGCTGGAGCGTGACCGCCTTCATGCCGCTGATCTCGGCGAGCCATTGCTCCAGCTCCCACATCAACTCGAGCGTGCCCTGCGCGACGGCATCTGGCGCGAGCGGATGGAGCGCCGCGAAACCTGGCAGCCGCGCGGCCCACTCGTTGATCTTGGGGTTGTACTTCATCGTGCACGAGCCGAGCGGGTAGAAGCCCGTGTCGACGCTGTAGTTGAGCTGCGAGAGGTTCACGAAGTGGCGGATGACCTCAGGCTCGTTCAGCTCCGGCAGGCCAAGCGGCGCGGCGCGGCGGTGATCGGGCGGAATGCGCTCGAGCGCGTCGGCCGGCGCGTGCGGCACCTTGGTCGTCGCGCGACCGGGCCGCGAGAGCTCGTCGAGCGTGGGCTGAAGGCCCGGCCCGACCACCTGGCGCGGACCGGGTACCTGCGCTGTCTCCTGCTCCGGGCGCTCGATGGTGGCGGTCATGCGGCCACCTCGCGCAGTGCGCTGGCGAATTTCGCGATGTCGTCGCTCGTCGTGACCTCGGTCGCGCACACGAGCAACGCGTCCTTCAGAGCTTCGTCGTCGGGGTACCAGTCGGCGAGCGGCAGGCCGGCGAGAATGCCGCGCTCGAGCAACGCCGCATGGATCCGTCGCGCATCGGGCACGCGAACGGCGAATTCATTGAGGTACGCGCCGGTGTGAATGCGCGGCACGCCGAACGCTGCTAGCGCACCCTCCAGCTCAGCGGCCTTGGCCGCGCCACCCGCGGCGACGTCGCGCAGGCCGTGCGGCCCCAGGGTGGCGATGTAGACCGTCGACGCGAGCGCGCACAGCGCCTGGTTGGTGCAGATGTTGCTCGCCGCCTTGTCGCGCCTGATGTCCTGTTCGCGCGCGCGCAGCGTCATCACGAACGCCCGCCGGCCGTCGACATCAGTCGTCCGTCCGACCAACCGGCCCGGCACCTGGCGGACCAGATCCGACCGAGCTGCGAGAAGGCCCAGGTACGGACCGCCGTACTGCAGCCCGATGCCCAGCGGCTGGCCCTCGCCGACCGCGATGTCAGCCTCGTAGTCGCCGGGCGCGGCCAGGACCGCCAGCGACACCGGCTCGACGACCGCGACAAACAACGCGCCCGCAGCGTGTGCCAGTTGCGCCGCCTGCGCCATCGGCTCGAGGATTCCGAAGGCGTTGGGCTGGCCGATCAGCACGCCGGCGACGGGTCGGTCGGGGTCGGCCAGCGCCTGCTCCAGGGCGGCCAGGTCGGTCGTACCCTCCGCTGTGGTCGGCAGCTCTTCGAGGGTCAGGCGGCCGCCCTGGAAATAGGTCCGCGTCGTGTCGACGAAGTGGCGGTGGACCGCGCGGCTCACAAGGACGCGCTCGCGCTTGGTCTGGCGAATGGTCATCAGGGCCGCTTCCGCCGTCGCTGCGCCGCCGTCGTAGTGCGACGCCGATACGACATCGAGCCCGGTCAGCTGACAGATGAGCGACTGGTACTCGTAGATCGTCTGCAGCGTGCCCTGGCTGATCTCGGGCTGATACGGCGTGTACGCGGTGTAGAACTCGCCGCGCGACAGGATCTGGTCGACGGTCGCAGGTATGTGATGGCGATACGCGCCCGCGCCCAGGAAGCTCGCGAGCCCAACCTGGTTGCGCGCTGCGAGTGTCTCGAGCCGCCGCGCGAGCGACAGCTCGTCGAGCCCGGCGGGCAGGTCAAGCCCCGTGGCCCGGACAGACGCGGGAATGTCGGAGAACAGGCCGTCGATCGATTCGAGGCCAACGGCGCCGAGCATGCGCTCGCGATCGCCCGCGGTGTTGGGTCCGTAGCCGTAGGTCATGTTTTCTTATCTGTTCGAGATCAGGCGGCCTCGATCAGCGCGCGGTAAGCCGGCGCTTCCATCAGCCCGTCCGGCGCGCCGGCGCCGGTGGCGAGCTTGATTCGGATCATCCAGCCTTCGCCGTATGGATCGTTGTTCACCAGCTCTGGCTTGTCGTGCAGTGCCTCATTGATGGCGATGATCTCGCCCCCGGCAGGCGCGTACAGGTCGGACGCTGTCTTGACCGATTCGATCACGCCGAAAGACTGAGCCGGCTCGAAGCGCGCACCCAGGGCGGGCATCTCGACAAAGACGATGTCGCCCAGCTCGGTCGCGGCGTACGCGGTGATGCCGACCACCGCCTCGTCGCCCTCGACGCGCAGCCACTCGTGGTCCTGGGTGTAGAGGAGTCCGTCGGGTACCTGCACGGTGGCTAGCTCCGCTTGTAGAAGGGCAGTTGGACGATGTCGGCCTGGGCCTGGGTCGACCTGACGGCGACCTCGACCATGGTACCGACAGCGCTGTGCGCCGGGGGCACGTAGGCCATGGCGATGGGCACGCCCAGGGTGAGTGACGGCGCACCGCTGGTGACGATGCCTGTGGGTTCGGCGTCGCCCGGCATGGACACGGGGTAGCCATGACGGGCGATGTTGCGGCCGCGCATCGTCAGGCCCACGAGCTGCTTCCTCGGGCCGTCCGCGGCGACCTTCTCGAGCGCGGCGCGGCCGACGAAGTCGTTTGGCTTGTCGAGCTTGACGACGCGGCCAAGGCCGGCCTCGAATGGATTGGTCGCAAGGTCGAGCTCGTTGCCGTAGAGCGGCATGCCCGCTTCCAGGCGCAGCGTGTCGCGCGACCCCAGGCCGCACGGCTGGATGTCGTAGCTGTTGCCGGCATCAAGGAGCGTGTCCCAGACCGGATTGGCGAGGTCCCATTCGACGAAGAGCTCGAAGCCATCCTCGCCCGTATAGCCGGTGCGCGCGATGAGCACCGGATGGCCACACGCGTGACCCGCGGCGATGGCGTAGTACTTGAGCGGCGCCAGGTCGACATCGGTCAGCGGCTGCAGCAGCTCCGCGGCTCGTGGCCCTTGGACGGCAACGAGCGAGGTGCGCAGCGACGCGTCATCGAGCATGGCGTCATGACCGTCGAGTCTTTGGCGCAGGGCGGCCGCGACCGCCTCGCGGTTGGACGCGTTGGGCACGACCATGAAGCGCTCCGCGGCGACGCGATAGACGATCAAGTCGTCGATGATGCCGCCGTCGTCATTGCAGATCATGGAGTAGTGGGCGCGCCCCTCGGCGAGGCGCGTCGGGTCACTGACGAGCGCCGTGGCAAGTCCTGTTGCCGCGCCGGGGCCGCTCACCCAGACCTCGCCCATGTGCGACAGGTCGAACAGGCCGACGCGCTCGCGCACAGCCTTGTGCTCCTCGAGGATGCCCGAGTACGACACCGGCATCTCCCAGCCGGCGAAGTCGATCAGGCGCGCACCCAGCGCGCGATGGCGATCGACGAGCGCCGTCCGGCGCATCTGCGTTTGCGCCGCGTCCTCGCTCGCGGCCGAATCGTCTGTCGCGTGGTCGATCAAGCGGCACCCTGGTGCGCGACGGGCAGCGCCTCTTCGACGATCTGGCGCTCGGTCTCGAAGGTCATCAGCCGGCGCGCTTCATCGACCGGCATCCAGCGCACCTCATCGAACTCGTGGTCGTGGGCCTCAAGGCTGCCACCGATCGCTTCCATCAGGAAGTAGTGGACGGTCTTGTGGACGCGCTCGCCACCCTGGGTGAAGAAGTACTCGATCGCGCCGACGGGAGCTACGATGCGCACCTCCAGGCCCGTCTCCTCGGCGACCTCGCGCAGTGCGGTCTGGTCAATGCTCTCGCCATCATTGGGCGTGCCCTTGGGCAGCGTCCACGTCATACCGCCTCGTCCAAGCGAGCGTTGACGCCGGCCCAGGCAGATCTCCGTGATGCCGTCGACGTCGCGCAACAGGATGCCGCCGCACGATGTCGCGCGGGCAGTCCTGCCGCCGCGAGCTTGCTTGCGCCGCGCCTGCTCGCTCAGCCGCGCCACGGCGCGGCGCTGCGCGGCCGCGGCCGGCGTGAGCCAGTGCCGGCGGGTCGCGTCCATGTGAATGAGACGCTCGGTGTGATGCGTGCCGGTGCCGACGCGGCAGGCGCGCTGGTCGCTGGTTCGACGTTGGAGGCGCTGCGCGCGGCCTGGCGCAGCGAGGTCAGCAGCGGCACTCGCGCGTGACTTCCGGGGTGGGCCGTCATGTGCGGCCGAGTCGAGATTCGGAGGCCCAGCTGGCGCTCGCGCCGGGTGCTGGGGGAGCGGCTGAATCGGGTGGTCGGGTGGCCGCTCTTTAATCCGGCGGATGTGATGCGCATCGCGTTCGAATGTTAGCGGTTGGCCCGCCGCCTGCAATTGGCGCGAAAGTTCAGTCGGACCCGTCCGCATCGTCGAGGAGCGACTCGAGCTCGGTCGCGGCCTCTTCAGCCAGATCGCCGCGCCGGCGCGCGATGGCCAGCTCGCGGCGCGCAACCGCTATGTAGAGATCGAGTGCCTCGGGCGCGGACACGCGCAGGACCGCGAGATGGCCGCGCACCGTCCCGACATCGCCGCGCAGGAACGGCCCGGTTAACGCACCATCAACTCCCAGGCGCTCACTGTTCGCCAGCGCCTGGCGGGCGAGCGGTGTGTAGACCGCGAGCGCCGTCTTCTCGTCGAGCCCGGCGAGGCGCGCGACGGCGACGATGCCGTCGAGCAATCCGACCAGGCCGCCCGCAGCCATCATCGCGGCCGCGTGGTAGGCCGCCTTGCCATCTTCGGGCAGGCGCACCGGCCGCGCCCCGACCGACTCGGCCATGTCCGCGAGCACCGGCAGCAGCGACTCGTCGCCATCGAGCGCCACCGTCGCGCCGTGCAGCGCATCCAGGGCGTGCTCGAGATCGGCGAACGCGACCAGTGGATGGAAGCTCGCCTTGCTCGTGCCCGCGGCCATCGCGGGTGACAGGACCGACGCGGGCAGGGCGCCCGACGTATGGACCAGTGCCTGGCCGCTGTAGAGATGCAGGCTCTCTGCCGTCGCGGCGATCGCGTCGTCAGGCACCGTCAGGAAGATGAGGTCGGCCTCGTCGAGGACATTGGTCGCGTCCGCAAATGCGCGCGCCGTCGGCACAAGTGAGTGAAAGCGCGCCCGGCGCTCCTCGTCCCGACTGGCCACGCCCGTGACCTCCCAGCCCGCTCTGCTGAACGCGACGGCCAATGCCGTGCCAACTCGACCGGCGCCGATGAAGCCGATGCGCGGCTTGCCGTCGTCAGCGTGCTGATGGTCGGGGCCATGCTGGTGGTCGGTCATCTCCGCCATTGTCCAGCCTTGGCGACCTGACGTGGCACGACCGAATACACCGATATCCGGCACCAAGCGGGCGAGATCCGGCCGAATTGTGCGTGGGACGACAGAAACAACCGGATTTGGGCTCTCAGGAGGCCGGTCGCGGTTGGGTTTCGGCGCATTCGGACGTGGGGCGTAAGACAGCGACGGAACCTTTGTGAACCGCGTCCCGTGCCCTATACTCGGCAGGTCGACACATCGCGACCCGCGGCGGGCACTCCCGCCAGGTGCCGCTCAGCCCCGCCAAATGCTTGCGGGGACTCGGAGACCCGTCGCCGATGACTCAGTCCACTCCCCTTCCCGATCCTTTTTCGGCACGCGCCGAGCTGCGCGTCGGGCATCGCGCGTACATCTATTACCGGCTCGACCGCAGCGGCCTGGCCGACCTGGCCGCCGCGCCGATGACGGTCAAGGTCCTGCTCGAGAACGTCATTCGCAACGCCGGGCGCGGCGTCGTCCGCGAGGAAGAGGCGCGCGCACTTGCCGCGTGGCGACCCAAGCTGGGCAGCGACGCAGAGGTGCCCTTCATGCCGGCGCGCGTCCTGATGCAGGACTTCACTGGGGTGCCGGCGGTAGTGGACCTCGCGGCGTTGCGCGACGCGATGGCCGCGATCGGCGGCGACCCGGCGCTGGTTGAGCCGCTCGTCCCGGCGGACCTGGTCATTGACCACTCGGTCCAGGTTGATCGCTATCGCACATCTGACGCGTTCGCATTCAACGTCGCGCGCGAATACGAGCGCAACGGCGAGCGATACGCGCTCCTGCGGTGGGCGCAGAGTGCCTTCGCCGGCCTGCGCGTCGTGCCGCCCGGCACGGGCATCGTCCACCAGGTGAACCTCGAGTACCTCGCGGCGGTTGTCGCGACCCGCGACGATGAGACCGGCGCGACCGTCGCCTTCCCCGACACTCTGGTCGGCACCGACTCACACACGACGATGGTCAACGGGCTGGGCGTGCTGGGCTATGGCGTCGGCGGCATCGAGGCAGAGGCAGTGCTGCTGGGTCAGCCGCTCTACCAGCCCATGCCGCGCGTCGTCGGTGTGCGACTGCACGGCGACCTGCCGCGCGGCTCGACCGCGACCGACCTCGTGCTGGTCATCTCGAACATGCTGCGGACGCACGGCGTGGTCGGGTCGTTCGTCGAGTTCGCGGGCGACGGCCTGGCGTCACTGGCGCTGGCCGACCGGGCGACGATCTCCAACATGGCGCCCGAATACGGCGCGACCGCGGCGCTCTTCCCGATCGATGACGAGACGCTCGCGTATCTGCGCATGACCGGTCGGCGGCCCGAGCAAGTCGCGCTGGTCGAGGCCTACGCCAAGGAGAACGCGCTGTGGCGCGAGCCCGGCCCCGGGCCGGTGTTCGACGAGACGCTCGAGCTCGATTTGGCCACGGTCGAACCGACCGTCGCCGGGCCACGCCGGCCGCAGGACAAGGTCCGACTGCCCGACCTGCCCGCGAACTTCCATGCCGCCTACCCGCAGACGGCCGACGCACATCCAGTCGCGGTCGCCGGCAATGGCCATGGCCCCCAGACGATCGATCACGGTTCCGTGGCGATCGCGGCGATCACGTCCTGCACCAACACCTCCAACCCGACCGTGATGGTCGGCGCCGGCCTGCTCGCTCGCAACGCGCTCGCTCGCGGCCTGACGGTCAGGCCCACCGTCAAGACCTCGCTCGCGCCAGGGTCACGCGCCGTGACCGAATACCTTCAGACCGCGGGTCTGCTCAAGCCGCTGGAGGAGCTGGGCTTCGGGGTGGTCGGCTATGGCTGCACCACGTGCATCGGCAACAGCGGTCCGCTCGACGCGCCGGTCGCGGAGGCGATCGAGGGCAACGAGCTGGTGGTCGCCGCGGTGCTGAGCGGCAACCGCAACTTCGAGGGCCGCATTCATCCGTTGGCGCGCGCCTCGTACCTGGCCTCGCCGCCCCTGGTCGTGGCGTTCGCTCTGGCGGGGACGGTCGACATCGACCTGGCGTCCCAGCCCCTGGGCATTGACCGCGATGGCAAGCCGGTTCTGCTGGCCGACATCTGGCCCACGCCCGAGGAGATCAAGCGCTCCATCGCATCGTCGGTTTCGCCGGAGATCTTCAACCGCATCTACGCCAGCGTCTTCGACGGCGACGCGCAGTGGCGCGCACTGCCCGTGCCGGTTGGCTCGAAGCGCTACGAGTGGGACGAGGCCTCGACCTATGTTGCGCGCCCGCCCTTCATGGACGGCATTCAGCGCGACCCAGCGCCCGTGAAAGACATCGTCGGCGCGCGCGCGTTGGCAATGCTGGGCGACTCGGTCACGACCGATCACATCTCGCCCGCCGGCTCCATCCCGGCCTGGTCACCCGCGGGCACGTGGCTGCAGGAGCACGGCGTATCGCCTGTCGACTTCAACTCCTACGGGGCGCGGCGCGGTCACCATGAGGTGCTGATGCGCGGCACGTTCGGCAACATCCGCCTGCGCAACGCCCTCGCGGAGAAGGAGGGCCCGTACACCACCCACCAGCCGAGCGGCGAGCCGATGTTCATCTACGACGCGGCCATGCGCTACGCCGGCGAGGGCGTGCCACTCGTGGTGCTCGCGGGCAAGGAGTACGGCAGCGGCTCGTCGCGTGACTGGGCGGCCAAGGGCCCGGCACTGCTGGGTGTCCGCGCCGTCCTCGCCGAGACCTACGAGCGCATCCATCGCTCGAACCTCGTCGGCATGGGCGTGCTGCCGCTGCAGTACCTGCCGGGCCAGAATGCAGAGTCGCTCGGCCTGACCGGCCACGAGGAGTTCAGCGTCGTCGGGTTGGCCGATGGACTCGCAGTCCGCAAGCACGTGACGCTCCGGGTTCGTGACGCGAACGGGACGCGGGACATCGAGGTCATCGCGCGCATCGACGGTCCGGTCGAGCTCGACTATTACCACCAGGGCGGCATCATGCCGGCTGTGCTGCGGCGGCTGGCGGGGGTGACCAACTAGGCGTCAAAATCGGGGGATGGCAGCCTCAGCCTGGATGGCCCGCGCACGGGCATTGCGCGACTCGAACCCGCTTGCGGTGGCGGTCCTCGTGGCGGTCAACCTGGTGCCGCTGGTCGGCGTCCTGTTCTGGGGCTGGGACGTCGCAACGATCCTCATCGCGTACTGGCTCGAAAACGGCGTGATCGGCCTGATCAACATCCCGAAGATCATGCTCGCCGCGCGCGACACCCCGGTGATCGGACCGGTGATCGCCGGTTTCTTCGCGCTGCACTACGGCGGCTTCTGGATCGGCCACGGCATCTTCGTCTTCGTCATCGTCGGCATGGCCACGCGCGGCGCGTTCGGCTTCTTCATGGGCGTCGACCCGATCGGCAACGTGGCCCGCGACCCGCAGGTCCCCCTTATCGCACTGCTACTGCTGGTGAGTCACGGGGTCAGCTTCTTCTTCAACTACATGGGCCGATACGAGTACCTGAACACGACCCCGATGAAGCAGATGTTCCAGCCTTACGGACGACTGGTGATCCTGCACATCACGATCATCGTCGGCGCGTTCTTCGTGATCGGCCTTGGCCAGCCGGTGGCGCTGGTGGCGCTGCTGGTGATCCTGAAGACCGCCGTTGATCTGCTCTTCCACCTGCGCGAGCACGCGAAGGCGTCACAGCCCGTGACTGTCATCTAGGCTGCTGGCCGGTCGGCTCTTGACGCCATGAGAGAATGTCCGCTGGGCAAGTGCCCGCCGGTCCGGAGGCACCTTGACGAGCCTCGGAAAGCAGTTCACGAGGGGGAAGTCAGATGGTTTCGGGCAGGCAGTCTCTGACCCGACAGGTCTCCGCCATTAAAGCGCGCGCGCAACGCGTTTCAGCAATGGCGGCCGTCCTTGTCATGCTCTCTGCGCCGGTTGGACCTTCTGTAGTCCGCGCGGCCACAGCGCCTGCCAACGACTTCTTCGCGAATGCCGTAGTGCTGACCGACTCCACCTTGCCGTACGGCCCGGTCACGATCGATACCACCAACGCCACCACTGAGGCGAACGAGCCATGGGAGGTCTCTGGCTGCCAAGGGGACTACTACGGTCATCTCAACCACACCGTCTGGTATCGCTACAACGCGACGGCCGACGGTGCGATCGCCGTCAGCACCGAACTCTCGAATTTCGACACGGACATCGCGGTGTATGCGGGGAGTTCGATCGGCAGCCTCAATCAGGTGGCGTGCGCCCACGAGAATGGGACAACGGGCCACTACCTGGCCTTCCACGCTCAGGCGGGCCTGACGTATTACATCCAGATCGGAGGGGACAGCTGGGACTTCGGCGGTCCGCAATTCGGCTCCCTAACGGTGGCGATCAAGCCGCACGTCCCAGGCAACGACTTCTTCATCGACGCCGTCCAGCTCAACAGCGACAGCCTGCCCTATGGCCCGGTCACGCTCGACACGACCCGAGCGACGAACGACCCCAACGAGCCTTGGCATCTCTACAACTGCGTCGGTACCTTCGACGCATTTCCCTACAAGACCGTCTGGTACCGGTTCGACGCGACGGCCGACGAGGCGATCAGTGTCAGCACCGACGGCTCGAACTTCGACACGGAGATCATCGTTTACGTGGATTCCCCGGCAACCGGGTTCGACAACATCGCATGTGCGCACGAGCATGGAGTCCTGGGCCAGCACACTTCTTTCCAGGCTCACGCCGGGCTCACCTACTACATCCAAATCGGCGGAGACAGCCAGGATGCGATGACGGACAAATTCGGATCGCTCCACGTTGAGATAAAGCCGCACGTCCTGGCCAATGACTACTTCATGGAGGCGGTCGGGATCAATACCGCCAGCCTGCCGTACGGCCCAGTGGCCCTCGACACGACGGACGCGTCGATCGAGGCTTACGAGCCTGCCCCGTGGTCCTGTGGCGACGACTACATAAATGGGCCGACCAAAACGGTCTGGTATCGGTACGACGCAACCACAGACGGGATCGTCGCTGTCAGTACCGCGGGATCGAACTTCGATACCGTGATCGCCGTCTATCAAGGCAGTTCGATGGCCGGCCTGACCCACGTGACTTGTGCTCACCAAACGGGCGTTGCGGGTCAGTACGCCTCCTTCCAGACAACTGCCGGCGCGACCTACTGGCTGCAGATCGGCGGCGACTCTGGCGACACCGCGACGGCCCCCTACGGACCGCTGGTGGTGTCTGTCGGCGTAGCTGTGGACCAGTCCGATGGTCTGATCAAGCGGGGCGCAACCGCGGTTATCGGCAACGGCATCTACAACTCTCATGGCCAGAACCAAACGCTCCAGGCGTCGCGGCGCCCACGGCATTCGGCGACCTTCACTATCAACGTCCAGAACGACGGCAGGGCGGCTGATCGCTTCACGGTCGCATCGAGCGGCCCCAGTATCGCGGGCTTCACCGTCAAGTACTTCCACGGCACGACCGACATCACGGCCGCTGTGGTCGGCGGGAGCTTCGAGACGCCGACCCTTGCGCCCGGCAGCACCTACTCGATCACGGCCAAGGTCAAGGTGACGCGCACAGCAGCCAAGCGATCGAGCACATACCGCCTCGTGACGTTAAGGCCCGAGGCTGCAGCGTCGGGCGCATTCGACGCGGTCGGATTCATCGTCAAGCGCGGTTAGCCTGCGGTGCCCACGCCTTGAACGCAATGCGGGAGGTAACGGCTCCGCTCTCGCGTGGGGTGACTTTGGTGGGCGATACTGGATTCGAACCAGTGACCCCTCGGATGTGAACCGAGTGCTCTACCGCTGAGCCAATCGCCCCCGTGGACGCCGCATCGCGCGGCAGGCCGATTATCGGCGCTCAGCCAGCCCTTGTCAGCAAACCCGGCCAGCGCGCCCGCAGCTCGGCGTCCGTCACGCCGTCAATCGACACGATCTTGGTGCGCGACGTCGCGCAGCGCACCAGCTGCAGCCGCGATGGCGCGACGCCGGCGGCAGCAGCAATGGTTCGCAGCATGGCCACGTTCGCGGCGCCGTCCGCGGGTGCCGTGCGAACCTTGACCAGGAGCTCGCCGGCCACACCCACGCCAACGACCTCATCTCGACCGGCACGTGGCGTGACGCGCACGCCGAAGGTGACGCTCAGCGGCGCAGGATCAGCTGCATCAGGAAGCCCAGACCGAGCAGCAACACCAGGGGCGACAGATCGAGCATGCCCGTCTGGGGCAGGATGCGCCGGATCGGCGCGAGCAGCGGCTCGGTCGTTTCATACAGGAAGCGGCCAACCGGACCGTCGAAGCGCGGATTGATCCATGAGAGCAGCACCCGCCCGAGGATCATCAGCCACAGCACCGTGACGAGCATCTGGAGAAGGAGAAACAGGAAGCCGCTCATCGTGTGACCGGG
>DATBRX010000061.1:0-9168 GCA_036560085.1 Candidatus Limnocylindrales bacterium | reverse complement strand
AAACGATGTCGTTCACCTACGGCGTCGAACGCGGCAGACGTCTGGAAAACGGAACATTCCCGTTGATAGGCCCGCGCCGCCGTGTCGCCGAGACTCGAGAGCCACTCGTGATCAACGAGGACGCCGAGGCACGCGTTCGCGAGCTGGGCCAGGAGGGCGCCCTCGAGGGCGAAATGGCCAGGTCGGCGCTGTGGGTGCCCCTTGCGAGCGGCGATGAGGTCCAGGGCATCATTTCGCTTCAGAATCTGGACCGCGAGAACGCCTTCGGCGAGGCCGACGTCCGGCTGCTGACGACGCTCGCCTCGAGCCTGAGCGTGGCACTTGAGAACGCGCGCCTTTTCGACGAAACGCAGCGCCTGCTGACGGAGACGAACGAGCGCGCGGCAGAGCTGGCGATCATCAACAGCGTCCAGGAAAGCCTCGCGGCGAAGCTCGACATGCAATCGATGTACGAGCTCGTGGGCGACAAGATCCGCGAGATCTTTGATGCCCAGGTGCTCGACATCGGCATCTACGACTTCGAGAACCGGCTCACCCGCTATCCATACACGATCGAGAAGGGCCAAAAGCTGCCCGACGATCCCGCACCCTTCGGCCCCAACGCCCTGTGGTTCATCGAGCACCAGAAGACGAACCCTGCGCCCGTGAACATCGGCAACATCGAGAAGTGGGTCGAGGAGACTGGCCTGACGTTCTCGATTATCGGTGAGCCGTCGAAGTCGATCGTCTTCGCGCCGCTAATCAGCAGCGGCAAGCTCTTCGGCCGCATCTCGCTCCAGAACCTAGATCGTTATGACGCTTTCAGCGAATCGGACGTGCGCCTGCTGGCAACCCTCGCCGGCAGCCTGAGCGTGGCACTTGAGAACGCGCGCCTTTTCGATGAGACGCAGCGCCTGCTGACTGAGACCAACGAGCGCGCCGCCGAGCTGGCGATCATCAACAGCGTCCAGCAGGGACTTGCCGAGAAGCTCGACATGCAAGCCATGTACGAGCTCGTTGGTGAGAAGATCACCGAGATCTTCGATGCGCAGGCCATGGTGATCTCGACCGTCGATGTCGAGCGCGGCGAGATGACATGGCATTTCGCTGTCGAACGCGGGGTTCGGCAAGATGTTGTCGTGCTGCCGCTCAACAGTTTTGCCCAATACCTGATCGACCACCCGGAGCCGCTCCTGGTCAACTCCGGGATAAGGGAATGGGAGGCCGAGCAGGGCATCGAGTCCGTGGTCGTCGGCGAACCGCCAAAGTCGATGCTCTTTGCGGCGCTGATGCGTGGCGGCAAAGTCATCGGAGACATCTCCATTCAGAACCTGGATCACGAGTTCGCGTTCGGCGAAGCGGACCTGCGGCTGCTGACGACGCTGGCCGGCAGCCTGAGCGTGGCCCTCGAGAACGCGCGGCTCTTCGATGAGACGCAGCGCCTGCTCACGGAGACCAACGAGCGCGCGGCCGAGCTGGCGATCATCAACAGCGTCCAGGAGGGTCTAGCCGCCAACCTGGACATGCAGGCCATGTACGAGCTGGTGGGCGACAAGATCCAGGAGATTTTCGATGCCCAGGTGGTCGATATCGGGCTGTTCGACTTCGACCGCCAGATGGTGAGCTTCCCGTATACGAAGGAGCGGGGCGTGCGCTTCCCCGACCAGCCGATCGCCATTACCCAAACGGCGCGCCAGCTGATCGCCGAAAAGAAGCCCGTCGTGATCGACGATGCGGTGGCATGGCAGGAGGCCCGCGGCGTGCCCGCGACGATCCAGGGCGAGGCCCCGCAATCGATGGTCTTTGCGCCGTTGATGTCAGGCGACCGAGTGTTCGGTCGGATATCGCTGCAGAACCTGGATCGAAAGAGTGCCTTCTCTGAGGCCGATGTCCGGCTGCTGAGCACCCTCGCGGCGAGCCTTAGCGTGGCCCTCGATAACGCGCGCCTCGTGGCGGAGACGCGCCAGCGCGCCGCGGAGCTGTCGATCGTCAACGAGCTGGGTCAGGCCACCGCCTCGCAGCTGGACCTCGAGAAGCTGATTGATCTTGCGGGTCCGCAGATGGCCGCGACCTTCCAGGCGGATATTGCCTACGTGGCGCTCGTCGATCCGAACACCAACATGATCGAGTTCCCGTTCTACGTCGAAAACGGCGTGAACGAGCCGCAGGAGCCGCTGCCGCTGGGCCAGGGCATGACGTCGCGCATCATCCAAGCGCGCCAGCCGGTGCTGCTCAACAAGGCGTCCGACCACGAGGACATGGCCAGCCACGGCGTCGGCACGATCGCCCGCTCCTATCTGGGCGTGCCCATCCTCGCGGGCGACAAGGCAATCGGCGCGGTCAGCGTCCAGAGCGTGACCCAGGAAGGCCGCTTTGGCGAGAGCGACGTGCGCCTGCTGACCACACTCGCCGCGAACATCGGCAGCGCCATCCAGAACGCGCTCCTGTATGGCGAGTCACAGCGCCGCGCGACCGAGATGTCGACACTCGCCGACGTCGCCCGGGAGATCTCGGCGACGCTTGATCTGGGCACGCTCCTGCCGCGCATTGCCAACCAGGCGTCCGACCTGCTCGACGGCACGTCAGCCGCGGTCTTCCTGCGCGATCCGGACGGCAAACGGTTCCGCGCCGCAGCCGCGGTGGGCTCCATCGCGGAGCAGATCAAGCAGACCACGCTGGAGCTGGGCGTGGGCATCATCGGCACCCTGGCGGCGGAGGCGCGGGCCGAGGTCATCAACGACGTCGCCAGCGACAAGCGGGCGATCCAGATCGCCGGCACGCCCCAGATGGCGACCGAGCGGCTGATCGTCGCGCCCCTCATCGGCCGCGCAGGCGTCAACGGCATGATGGCCGTGTGGCGCACGGGCAACTACCGCGCATTCACGCCGCATGACCTCGACTTCCTGGTCGGCCTGTCGCAGAACACCGCGATCGCCATTGATAACGCCCAGCTCTTCGCCGAGCTGCGCGAGGCGCGTGAGGCGGCCGACGCCGCCAACCAGGCGAAGAGCGCATTCCTCGCGGCGATGAGCCACGAGATTCGCACGCCGATGAACGCGATCATCGGGATGAGCGGCCTCCTGAGCGACACGGAGCTCAACGTCGAGCAGCGCGACTATGCCGACACCATTCGCTCATCGGGTGACGCGCTGCTGACGATCATCAACGACATCCTCGACTTCTCGAAGATCGAGGCGGGCAAGGTCGATCTTGACGCTGAGCCCTTCAGCCCGGCCGACTGCATCGAGGATGCGCTCGACGTGATCGCCCCGGCGGCCGCGGCAAAGGGCGTGGAGCTCGCCTACGAGGTTGACGGCGACCTGCCACCCGCGGTCGTGGGTGACCTGGGCCGCTTGCGCCAGATCATGCTCAACCTGCTCTCGAACGCGATCAAGTTCACCGAGAAGGGCGAGGTGCTCGTCTCGGTCAGCAGCCAGGTCGACCGCAGTGAGGTCGAGCTGCGGGTCGCGGTCAAGGACACCGGCATCGGCATTGCCAAGGACCAGATGACCCGGCTCTTCCAATCCTTCAGCCAGGCCGACTCATCCATTGCGCGCAAGTACGGCGGCACCGGTCTGGGCCTGGCCATCAGCCGCCGGCTCGCCGAAGCGATGAATGGCGCGCTCGTCGCCGAGAGCTCGGGCAGGGCCGGTGAAGGGTCAACCTTCCGACTGACCGTCCGGCTGCCCAGCGCCCCGGCCTCGGCCCTGACCGCGGTCCCGGCGCGGCGGACCGTTGAGCTCGCCGGCAAGAGGGCGCTGATCGTCGACGACAATGCGACCAACCGACGCATCCTGAAAGCACAGCTCGCGCGCTGGGACATCGGCGTGCGCGACACCGCATCGCCGGAAGAGGCGCTCAAGTGGATCCGCCAGGGCGAGCGCTTCGATATCTGTCTGATCGACCTGTTCATGCCGGTGATGGATGGAGTCGCGCTGGGTGATGCCATCCGTGCCGCGCTGCCCGAGAACACGCCCAAGATGATCCTGGTGTCGTCGGCCGCGATGCGCGAGCACGGCGCCAACATGGACGCGCTCCTGCCCAAGCCGATCAAGCCGTCGGCGCTGCATGACACGCTCGTGACCGTCTTCTCGAGCGCTGAAGGCCGCATCCAGATACAGCGCGCTCCAGAAGCCGCGGCCGACCGCGAGCTGGCGACGCGCCACCCGCTACACATCCTGCTCGCTGAGGACAACGCCGTTAACCAGAAGCTGGCGCTGCGCCTCCTGGCGAACATGGGCTACGTGGCTGAAGTCGCCAACGACGGCGCCCAGGCAATCGCCGCGCTCGAGGCGATCGACTACGACACGATCCTGATGGACGTCCAGATGCCCGAGCTCGACGGCCTCGAGGCGACCCGGCGCATCCGTCGCCAGTGGCCCGATCGCAAGGTGCACATCGTCGCCATGACGGCCAACGCCATGGCAGGCGACCGCGAGGCGTGCCTCGCGGCAGGCATGAACGACTATGTCAGCAAGCCCATCAAGCCGGCCGAGCTTGCCGCGGCCCTGATGCGCGCCCCATCGAATGGCACCACGAAGGGGGAAGAGGGAGCGTCATGAGCGACGAGCTGCCGATCCTCGATGTGTCCGGACTCGCCGAGCTGCGCGCATCGGTCGGCGACGACGAGAATTTCGTGCGCGACCTGGTCGGCACTTTTCTCGCCGAAGAGCCGAACAACCTCGAGCTCGTCGCGGCGGCCGCGGCGCGCGGCGACGCCGAAGCGGTCATCCGGCCGGCGCACACGCTGAAGTCGAGCGCCGCCGCCATCGGCGCTGCGCGCCTGTCCTCTATCTGCCGCCAGCTCGAGTTCGCGGGCCGCGAGGGCCGCTCAGGGGATCTGGCAGCGCTCACCGAAGAGGCCCGCGCGGCATGGGCGGCCACGGTGGAGGCGCTGCGCGCACAGGGACTCGCGACTTGAGTGGCGTCGCGCTGATCGTCGATGACAGCGCCGTCAACCGAATGCTGTTGGTGCGTCACCTGGCGTCGCTCGGCATCGACGCGCGCGAAGCGGTCGACGGCAAGTCGGCCCTCGAATCACTGCGCGGCCAGTCCGCGGACCTGGCGGTTGTGCTGCTCGACGTGGTGATGCCCGAGATGGATGGCTACGAGGTCCTCGCCGCGATCAAGAGTGACGAGGCGCTGCGCCACCTGCCGGTGATCATGATCAGTGGCATCGATGAGCTCGACTCGGTCGCGCGCTGCATCGAGCTGGGCGCGGTCGATTTCCTGCCCAAGCCGTTCAACCCAGTCATCCTGGGCGCGCGCGTGCGGGCATCGCTCGCCGACAAGCGGTTGCGCGACCTGGAAGCGGAGAGCGCCGCCGCGCAGGCGCGCCTGCTCGCGACGATCGAGCGCCAGAAGGAAGAGCTGAGCCGCTTTCTGTCGCCGCAGGTCGCGGCGCTGGTCTCGAGCCCGGAGGGTGAGCAGCTGCTCGCTGGTCACCGGCGCGAGGCGACCGCCGTCTTCTGCGACCTGCGCGGCTTCACGAGCTTCAGCGATTCGGCCGAGCCGGAGGAGGTGCTCGGTCTGCTGCGCGAATACCACAAGCAGATGGGCGAGCTGATCGTCGACCACGGCGGCACGCTCGAGCACTTCGCCGGCGACGGCATGATGGTCTTCTTCAACGACCCGGTGCCGCAGCCCGACCACGTTGCACGCGCCGTACGGATGGCGGTCGCGATGCGCGATCGCTTCGCGACACTCGCTGCGCGGTGGGCGAAGCTCGGCTACGAGCTTGGTTTTGGCGTGGGCATCGCAACGGGCTTCGCGACGCTGGGCCGGATCGGCTTCGAGGGCCGTTACGACTACGGCATGGTGGGTGCGGCGGTGATCGTCGCGGCGCGCCTCTCAGCCAAGGCCGAGGCCAATCAGATCTTGCTCAACCCACGAGCCCACGCCGCCGTCGAGGAGCTGGTCGAGGTCGAGGATGTCGGCGCGCTGGAGCTGAAGGGCTTCGCCCGACCGATACCCACGGTCAATGTGCGCGGGCTGGTCGCCAGCGCGGAGTCGGTTCCGGCCTGAACCCGGGCCCCACGGTCGTGGGCACCGAATTGCGATAAGAATGCCGAATGGACCTTGATGCGCGCGCGCGTCGGGCTGAGTCTGTGCCTGTGGCGACAGCCGTCAGGGCCAGATCTCCGATGGTCGCGGGTGACGGCCTGCTACACCCGGTGGCCATGGCGGCGATTGCCCTACTGATCCTGAACGACCACGTTCTGAAGAGCGCATACCCGGGACCCATCACAGGCAAGATCTCCGACTTCATGGGGTTGCTGTTCTTCCCGCTGGCCGTACAGGCCGCTGTCGAAATCGGCGCCCGGATCGTCGGTCGTGATGCCACGGCCAACCAACGTGTCCTCCTCGTCGCTATTGCCGCGACCGGCATCGTGTTCACGGCCGTCAAGCTGATCCCAGAGATCAATGTGGTGGCCGAGCTCGCCATTGGTTGGCTCCAAGTCGCCGACACTCGCCCGCGCATCGCGCTGGATGCGACGGACCTGATTGCACTGCCAGCGCTCTTGATGGCGTGGCACATCGGCGCGGGTCGAGTCCGGGCGGACTTGGCGTGACTTCAACTCCTCGTCAGGTAGCGGCCCTGCTGCTTCTAGTTGTCGCCGGGGTGGCGTCGCTGGCCACATCCCAGATTCCCCATGCGGACGACACGGTCGATGGGCGCTCAGTCGTAGATGGCGGCGAAACCGTTTTGGCAGTAGCCATATCGCTTTCCAGCGTGGGACCCAACGCGTATGACTACGACGGTTCCCAGAGCCACCTTCAGTTCCAGGTCCGAGGTGAGCCGGGCACGGGACCGATCGGGCTGTCTGGCGCCGTAGAGGTCCAGATCGTGCGCCTGCCCGGCGAGCCACAACCTGCGGCTTGGAGCACGACCGCGGCAACAGTGCCGCTTCCGCTGGACGGCTGTGCGCCCAGTTGCATTTTGGACTTTGCCGTTCACATCCGAGCCGCGCAGCCCGACAGCGTCCCGCTCGTCGTTCCATGGCGGATCTATGCGATCGCTATCGGGGACGTAAGTCGACTCGTGATCGATGTTGACGCAGTTCCCCAGGGACCCTTGCTGACCGACCTGGCAATTTGGTCGACGTCGCTCGGGCTCTTTGTGGCGCTGGTGGTAGCCATGGCTGTCTGGGCCGTCGGCCGAGGGCGTACGTGGTCAGCCTCGGCCCTCCTGGAAGCCATTGCTGCCCTCGTATTGATCGGCGGCGGAGCGCTTGTGGCGCAAGGTCTATTGGTCAACCTCAAGTCGGGGATGGCCGGGCTGTTCGAGATCGGATCTGGCACCGCTGTGGTCATCGGCCTGACCCTCAACCGACCGCTGTTGTCGCGCGCATCAGCGTGGCTGGTTCCTCTGGCCCTCGTCCTGCCGCCGCTCGCCCTCGCTCAATTTGTCATGGGAGGCGAGTTTCGGGTCGCGGATGTGATCGCGGCATTCGTCGCGACCGGCGTCGCCCTGGTTATCGCGATGATTTTGCTGGTGCCGCGCGTCCGTACCCGCATCGCGCCACTGAAGTTGACGCAGCCTAGGACGCTGATGTTGATCGCGCTCGCGCTCGCAGGCGCCGGAGTCGCCGCCGTTTGGGCGACGCTGATCTCCGCAGGGGGAACGCGCGTGGGCGTCGGAGTCTGGGCTCCACTCGAGTTCAGTTACATGGCGCTGCTGATTGGTCTATGGCGATGGCTCGCAGGTGACTCGGTGACGCCATTCATCGCTGGCTTCGCAGCGGCGGTGGCCGCCGTCGTCTCGGCGTTCATGACCGTGATGAGTTTTTTCGCCAACCTGGGTGTGCCAGGACCGGCCTCTCCCCTGCTGATCGAAGCCGTCGGCGCCGTCGCGCTCTCTGGCGTGTTGTTTGCGATCTTCACGACCCTGCCTCCACGCAGGAAGGACCCCGCCGCTCATAGAGGTCGAGCGTTCCAAACTGGATGGGCCATCGTTGACGCCACCGCATCCGGATCTGCCCAGCCCGGCTCAAACGACCGTCTACTTGAGGTCGTCGCTGTCGGGATCGTCGGGGTCGCCTTCGTCTTAGGGATTCTCCTCTTCTTCCTCTTCTTCATATAGGCGATCGTCCCGCTCGAGCGTGTGTTCCTCGTCTGGCGGCGCGACGTACGCGGGCAGGTACGGGTATGGCGTAGTGCCGCGACGGTGGTTGTAGAGCAGCCAGGCGACGCCGATAGCCACAATCGCGATGCCGATGATCTGGGCTGTCGCGATGCCGCCCAGCGTCCAGTTCCAGCCGGCGCGGAAGATCTCGAGGAAGGATCGCACCGTCCCGTACCAGATCAGCCAGAACGCCGCGAGATCGCCCGGCTGGAGGCGCTTCAGGTAACGCCGCGACACGTACAGCGCGATCAGTCCGCCGATGATGTTGAGCGAGGACTCGTAGAAGAAGAGCGGGTGAAAGCCTTCGAGCGGCACGTCGGTGGGCAGTGACCCGGGCGGGCAGAGGTACTGCGCAACGCGGTGGGCACAGTCGATTGTGATGCCCCACGGCAGATCGGTCGGCGGCCCGTACAGCTCCTGGTTGAAGAAATTGCCCCAACGCGCGATACCCTGGGCGAAGAACGTGCCTGGGATGACCACGTCGAGCGCGATCCGGAACGGCAGGCGCTTCCAGCGCACGTACAGCAGGATGCCGACGATGGCGCCCGCGATACCGCCGTACAGGCCGAGCCCGGCATAGGGCGGCAGGATCGCCTTCAGCGGATCCTGGCTGTAGATGGGGCCCCACTGGTCGATCACGTGATAGAGCCGCGCGCCGATCAGCGCAAAGGCGGCGACCACCAGGAATGCGTTGAAGACATGGCTGGGGTCGTAGCCGCGGCGCTCTGCCTCGCGCTGCGACAGCAGCAGCAGCACCGCCAGGCCCACGACATAGAGCAGGCCGTACCAGCCGATGAAAAACCCCGGGATCACCTGCGAGCCGGGGGTGATATTGATCAGACCGACCATCCGCGCAGCATACCTATACTCGGCTCGATGACTGAGCAGTACATCGGCTGGGCCCTCGTGGTGGGCCTGGTCATCGGGGGAGCGCTCGTCTGGTTTGCCATCGGCCGGCTACCACGTAGCGGCGAAGAGATCCCCCAGGCCGAGCGCCATGTCGAAGCCGAGTGGATCAGTCGCACGATCGTCAAGCGCGGCGGCGTCGCCCCGCCGGACCTGGT
>DATBRX010000060.1:0-4420 GCA_036560085.1 Candidatus Limnocylindrales bacterium | reverse complement strand
GCCGACGCCGGTCACCAACTCACCGATCCTCCTGTCGGGCGAGCTGTGGCAGAGCAGCGCGCTCAACTACTCGTTCGAGTACGACCCCAACCGCTGGTCGCTCGAGGACTCAAGCGAAGACACCGCGGTCTTCTACTCGGTCCGGTACGACGCGCAGCTCGTCATCCACGCGGTGCCGGCGCAGACATCGCCGGCTGAGCTGATCGCGCAACAGCTAGAGATCATCGACAGGATCATGGTCGGTCGGACAAAGGACACCGACGATTACGACGCACTGCTCGGCCCCAGCATCGGCTATGTCGACGGCGAGGGCGATGTCTGGTCGGGCGTGCTGCTGAGCCAGGATGGCACGCCCATTGCGCCGGGCGGCGTGACCGTCATGGCCGCGACCAACGGCCGGCTCACGGTGTCGGTGCTGGTCCTGGTTGGCTCGCCTGATGCCCAGGTCGGATCGGGCACACAGCAGCACCGTGTGCGCGGCCAGGCCGACGAGTTCCTTAAGTCCTTCGATTGGGACACAGGGTCATGAACAAGCGAGCGCCACTGCTCCGGCGAGCCCTGTGTTTGGCCGTGATTGGACTGCTGGCGGCGTGCAGCGGGCAGCCCGCAGCACAGCAGGCGAGCACAGCCAATGCGCCGGTGGTTGCAGGCGCTTCGGAACCCAAGGCGGTCGAGATTGGGCCTACTGCCGCAGGCGAGCAGGTGCAGTTCAGCGTCAGCCTGCGGCTGCCCGGGACGGCCGAGCTCGATACATACCTGCACGACCTGGTGACGCCCGGCACGAGCAACTACCGGCAATTCCTGGCGCCCGAGGAGTTCGGTGCGCGATTTGGGCTGTCCGATACGCGGATCGCACCCATCTTGGCCTGGCTGGCCAACGCCGGTCTCGCCGGCGACCTGATGCCGCAGCGCACTTCCATCGCGGTCAGCGGCAGCGCCGGTCAGGTGAGCGACCTGCTCGGCGTCAAGCTGGTCGACTGGAAGAACGCCGCCGGGAAGCGCTACCACGTGCCGGTGGGCGACGTCACCGTGCCGGCAAACCTTGGCGGCGACGTTGCGGCCGTGATCGGGCTCAACACAGAGCCGATCATCCAGCCGTCGGCACATCCCACCCCGATCAAGGCAGGTGCCGGCGAGGGGCTGGTGCCCAGCACCGTCGCGACCGCGTACGAGATCGAGGCGCTCCATGACGCCGGCCTGAACGGCGAGGGCATGACGATCGCAATCGTCTCGTTCGCCACGTTCACGCCCAGCGACGTCGAGCTCTTCGACGAGACTTTCGGCTACGCCGGCGGAACACCTGTTGAGCTGGTCCGCCTGCCCGGCGCGATTACCGAGCTCGATGAGGGGTCAGGCGAAGTGGCGCTCGATATCCAGGTGATCCGGGGCATCGCGCCCAGGGCGCAGATCATCAACTACGAGGGCCCCAATACCTCCGATGGCTTCGCCGGGATCATGGCGCGCATCGTCGCCGATGGCAGGGCCAAGATCGTGAGCATCAGCTGGGGCCTGTGCGAGAACTGGTCGGCACCGTCGAGCATGAACGCCGAGCAACGCGAGTTCGCGGCCGCGTTCGCGGCAGGCATCAGCATCTTCTCCTCATCCGGTGACGACGCGGCCTACGACTGCCGGCGTGTCGATATTTCGGATAACCCGTTCGAGCGCGACCTGTCGCCGGGCGTGGACTGGCCGACATCGAGCCCGAGCGTGATCAGCGTGGGCGGCACCTTCCTGACTCTGCGCGAGGATGGCACTTACGTCGAAGAAGCCGGCTGGGAAGAGCCGCTCGGCGGTGGCGGCGGCGGTGGCGGCCTGTCGGGTATCCAGGAGCGACCGGAATGGCAGGTCGGCCTGGGGGTCGACAACGAGGCCAGCAACGGCAAGCGCCAGGTGCCCGATGTCGCCGGCCCGGCCGACCCGACGAGCGGCTTCGTGGTCACTTACACCGATTCTGAGCTGGGCCTGGTCAGCGGCCAGGTGGGTGGCACGAGCGCGGCCGCGCCATTCTGGGCGGCGTCGATGCTGCTTACCCAGCAGCTCGCCGCGCGCGAGGGCGTCGCGGCCCTTGGACCGCTCGGCCCGGTGCTCTACCAGATCTCAGCCGAGCAACCGGCCGACGCCGTATTCCACGACATCGTTCGCGGCGGCAACCTGCTCTACTCGGCCGGACCCGGCTGGGATTACTCGACCGGCTTGGGCTCGCCGCGCGTCGCCCCGCTGGCCCGCGCCATCGTCGACGTACTGTTGCGATAGCGGGAGCGCCGCGCGATGTCTCGGCGTGGCGTTGCGGTCGTCGTGGTCCTGGCCATCGCCGTTCCCCTTGTTGTCCTGCTCCGAAGCTTCACGTACGTGCCGTTCCTCAATGACGGCGGACCCGATGTGCACGTAGCCGCTGAGCTGCCTGATCGCATTCGAGTTTGTGGACGGACCTACGGCCATCACGGGATCGGTGCTCACCACACGCTGGCACAGGTGAAGGAAATGACCGACCACCCGGCCTTCGTCAACCCCTGGATATTCGCCGCCTGTCCTCGCTATGGGTATTTCGAAGAGGACGGGGAGAGGATTGTCACGACTGTGATGTTCGTCCGTGTGGGCGAGGACGCCTACGACACTTACGCGCTGTCCGGCGGTCCTTAGGACGAGGCGCTGAAGTCGGCCTCAGGCTCGGCCACGGCCAGAAGCAGGGCGGCGAATAGGGTCGTCCGGGGCACGATGGAGTCGACTTCCAGGTACTCGCCCGGCGCGTGATCGGCACCGCCCACTGGACCCAGGCCATCGAGTGACGGCACACCCATGCCCGACGTAGTGTTCGCGTCTGACGCGCCGCCGGTCGCGGCGTCGTGCAGCTCGAAGCCAATCCTGGCCGCCAGGCTGATCGCCAGCTCGGCGAGTGCCCCGGTCGCGGGCGTCTTCTCCATCGGCGGCCAGTGGGCGATCCGCTCGATGATGCATGTCGTGTCTGACACCGTGAACGTTTCACAGATATCGCGGATGGCGGCCTCGACCTCATCGAGGGCGTTCACGGACGTGGCGCGCACGTCCACGCTCAACTCGCACTTTTCGGCCACGATGTTCGGCCGCGTACCGCCGTGGATCGCCCCGACGTTGACGGTGACACCCTCCCAGCGGCCATTGAGCGCATGCAACGCGACCGTCTTGTGCGCCGCTTCCAAGGTCGCGCTGCGGCCCTTCTCCGGTTCGACGCCGGCATGCGCCGCGCGACCGGAGATAGTCAGGCGGAAGTCGGCGATGCCCTTGCGCGCGCTCACGATGTCGCCGTTCTCGCGCGCCGACTCGAGCACGAACGCGACGGTCGCATCGCGCGCCGCTTCCTTGATGTGCGGCGTGCTCGACGGCGAGCCGATCTCCTCGTCCGGGTTGGCAACGAACGTCAGGCGCTCGAACGGCAACCAGTCAGCGGGCACGCCGCCGCCGCGCGTCGAGCGCAGAGCGCGCAGGGCGTACAGGCCGGACAGCAGTCCGCCCTTCATATCGTCCACGCCCGGCCCGTAGGCGCGCCCGTCATCGATCACGAAGGGCCGCTCCGCGGCGGTGCCCGGCTCGAACACCGTGTCGAGGTGGCCGATCAACAGCGCCCTGCCCCTGCCCCGCCCTTCCAGGACGCCGACCACCGTATCGCCGTAAGTCGCGTGCGGCAGGACCCTCATCTCCGCACCCAGCTCGCGCAGCTGGTCGGCGACCCACCGGCCGACCTCGTCGACGCCGTGCTTGGTGTAGCTGCCGCAGTCGATGTTGACGAGCCGCTCAAGGTCGGCCAGGTACTCGGGCAGCGCAGCCGCGACGGCGGAGCGCAGCTCGTCGAGCTGTGAATCGGTGACCATGGCGGCAGGGTATCGGAGGTTCATATACTCCGGCGCACCGTGCGCTTAGTCGAAATCCGTTCACTCGACGGTCCCAACATCTATCGCCTCGAGCCGGCCGTGCGCGTCGAGGTCGCAGTCGGCCGAAGGCGGACGTGGTACGGCCAGCGCCTTCCCGCACGCCACGCGCTGGTTCGGCTGGGAGCGCCAGTCCGTCCCAGCGATGCTCCATCCGGTGTCGTCGCGCTCGCGCACGCCGTGCGGCGGCTGCACCGCGTCGCCGTTGCGCGACGCGTGCCGGTGACGATCCACCGCACCAGCGAACCGGGCAGCTGGGTCGTCGCCTTCCCGTGGCAGCAGCGCGACCAGGCGGAGCTCATCGCGCGCGCCGCGTTCCGACTGGCAGAGACGCCATCGGAGCGGCTCTTTGCGCGGGCCGTCGAACAGGCCCGTGGTGCGGATGGGGAGCCGCCCGAATGGATCACCGACGAGGCGCGGGCCAGCGCTGAGCGGCGCGGTCGCGGTCGGGTGCCGCTCATCAGCATCAGCGGCACCAACGGCAAGAGCACGACCACGCGCATGATCAGCCACATCGC
>DATBRX010000059.1:0-7434 GCA_036560085.1 Candidatus Limnocylindrales bacterium | reverse complement strand
CGAGCGCCGCGCGAGCTCGTCTGCGAGAGCGCGATGTTCGGCGCAGCCGACCACGGACAGATCGGGCTGTCCGAACCGACCGAGCCAGGCCCGCAGGGCTGCCAGGCGGGCAACCGGTGCCTGGTCGTTCGCCTGAAGATCGCGACCGAGGAGGGGCACGACCGGCGTACCCAGCAACAGGTCCTCGCCCGCGGCCAGGGCGGCCGATAGGGGATCGGCCGCGCCGGCGTTGACGCCAGCCATGTCGAGCGCGTCGGTGATCGTCAGGCCGGCGAAGCCGAGCTCGTCGCGCAGCACGCCCCGCAGCGCGGCCGCTGAAAGGCTCGCCGGCAGGTCCTTGGCACCGGTCAGCGCGGGCACCGCGACGTGCCCGGCCATTGCCAGGCGCGCGCCGGCAGCGATCGCGGCGCGGAAGGGCACGAGCTCGCGCGCGTCGAGTTGCGCGCGAGTCGTCTCCACGACGGCGAGATCGTGATGCGTGTCAACCGGCGCGTCACCAAGGCCCGGGAAGTGCTTGACGGTCGCGGCGACGCCCTCACCCTGGAGGCCGCGCACCGTTGCCGCCGCGAGCCGTCCGACCGCGTCGGGCTCATCGCCGAAGCAGCGGATGCCCAGCGCCGGGTTGAGCGGGTTCGTCGCCAGGTCGCACACCGGCGCGTAGTTGACGTTGACGCCCAGCGCGCGCATCTCGCGCGCCGTGGCCGCCGCGACCCGCTCGGCGAGATCCTCGTCCGCGGCGGCGCCCAGGGCCATCGCGCCCGCGAACCGCGTGGGACCATCGCCCAGCGCGTTGAGCTGCCCGCCCTCCTGGTCAGTGGCGATCAACAGCGGGCGGACACGCGCGGCGGCCTGGAGAGCGTCGGTCAGCGCACGCACCTGTGCCGGGGACTCCACGTTGGCGTGACGGAAGAGCGACACGCCTGCATACGCGTCGGTGCCCAGCGCGATCCGGACCGCCTCCGGTAACACGGTGCCGGCGAAAGCGACCATGAGCCGCTCCGCGGTCATGACTTGACGGAGCCGGCCAGGATTCCTCGTACGAATGCGCGCTGGAGAATCAGGAACACGGCCAGTGGCAGCAACATCGTCACGAAGGCGCCGGCGGTCAGGAGGTGCCATTGGCCACCGCGATTGCCTATCAGCACATTGAGGGCAGAGGGCATGACGCGCTGATCCGCGCCTGTGCCCAGGAAGACAAGCGCTACCAGGAGGTCATTCCAGACCCACAGGAACTGGAAGATGGCGAACGCTCCAAGGGCGGGAATCGACAGCGGCAGGACAAGCCGAATGAAGACCTGGAAGTGCGACGCGCCGTCAATCGCCGCCGACTCGAAAAGGTCGCGCGGTAGCTGCGAGATGAAGTTGTAGAGCAGGAAGATCGCGAGAGGAAGGCCGAAGGCAGTGTGCGCCAGCCAGATGCCCAGGAACGTCCCGTTTAGCCCGAACTGCCCGAAGAGCCGCAGAACCGGGATGAACGCCATTTGCAGGGGTATGACCAGGAGTCCTACGACAATGGCGAACAGGAGACCGCGGAAAGGGAAGTTGATCCACGCGAACGCGTAGGCCGCGAACGCCGCAATCGTGATGGGTATCACCGTTGACGGAATGGTCACGACCAGGCTGTTGATGAAGGCACTGAGCATGCCCTCGCTCGCGATGACTGACTGGTAGTTCGACAGGGTCCATTGGTTCTCTCGGAAGGGGTTCAGCAGCGCCTCCCACCACCCGGTGGTATTGATCTCGGCCGGGTTGCGCACCGAGGTCACCAGCAGGCCAAGAGTTGGGATCGACCAGAGCAGACAGATCCCCACCACCGCGATCCGCAGTGGGGCGCTTCGAATGAACGCCGGTCGCCAGGCCGCGACGGACCTGACTCGCGCTACGGGGCGTGCCGGTGATGTCATGAGCCGATGCCTTGCTTGCGGAGATTGCGCACGTTCACAAACATGACCGGCAGCACGGCGATGAAGAGCACAGTTCCCAGGGCCGCTGCGCGTCCGTCGTTGAAGAACTCGTAGAACTCCTGGAACATTCGATTCGCTATCACGTTGGTGCCGTCGCGGCCGCCGGTCATCACGTAGATGATGTCGAAGATCTTCAGGACGACGATTGCGATCGTCGTTGCCACCGTGATGATCGAGCCTTTGATGATGGGCACGATCACCCGGGTGAAGATCTGCCGTTCGCTCGCTCCGTCCAGCCGCGCAGCCTCGATGACCTCGATCGAGACCCCCTTGATCGCGGCTGAAAGCACGACCATTGCGAAGCCGGTCTGGAGCCAGATGAATATCAGGATCAGCGCATAGGTGTTGAGCGGCTGATCCTGTACCCAGCGGATCGGCCCTGCGCCCACGGAGGTGACCACAGCGTTGAGCAACCCTATCTGGGGCTGACCCCCAGGCTGCCATTCATACATGAAGCGCCAGATCACCGAGGCGCCGACGAATGAGATCGCCAGCGGCAGGAAGATGAATGTCTTGGCCAGGGCCTCGCGCTTGACACGATCCACCAATCCCGCGATCAGCAGCCCGATCAGAACGCTGCCGCCAGTGCCCACTATCAGCCAGGTGAGGTTGTTCTGTATGAGCCCGAGGTACTGCGGTGAGAAAAGCGCCTTGTAGTGCGCCAACGGGTCGCCGTTCGTCTGCACGGTAAGGCTGGTGACGATCGTCCCGACCGTTGGGTAGATGAGAAAAACGGTCAGCAGGGCCATCGCCGGAACGATGAAGACCCAGGGGAGGATTCGACCCTGCCACCTGGGGCTGAGGAGGCCGACGATGGCGCTCACGCCGACGAACAGCATCCAGATGCCCCCGACACCCACGAACAGGGCCAAGACGCCGAGCACGAGCTTGGCGGCCAGTTGATCGCCGGCGCCATTCCTGAGAGCGACTGCTCCCTGGGTATTCCCCAGCGCGTCGTATATCGACGCCATCAGGTTGGAGGCCGCATTACGGTCGGCGAGGATGCCAACCCCGATGGCAACGATGACCAATCCGAGCACGGCCGCCAATGGCGGGGCGAAGCGTCTTAAGGGGCTGATCTCGACCGTATCCCGGGACGTGGTCGCCATCCGTGTCTCCCTTGCTCGGCGGCGGTGATGTTACAAGGGCGCGCCGCGTTACCGCGGACGCGCCCTTGACTAAGAGGCTAGGTGATGGCTATTGAGCAGGCCAGGCTGCGTCCACGCTCTGGACGAACGTGTCGGTGGCAGCAGGTGTGCCACCGGCGTCAATCCACGCAGTGATCCCATCCCAGAAGGCCCGGTTGGCCTCCGGTGGCATGAGGTCAGACGCGTCGAAGCCGAAGCTCGTCGAGTTGCCCACGATGTCGGCCGCAACAGCCAACTTGTAAGCGCCCGCGTACCACGCCTCGGGAGTGGTCTGGTTCGCCGAGATCGCGCTACCGCGCTCGATCCACCGCTGCAGACCGTATGGGGTTGACAGGAACTCCGCGACGGCCTTGACCTCGGGTCGGACTTCCGAGCCATCCCCGGGGGTGAGGACCATCAGGGTGTCACCGGCGCCCAGGGCAGGTTTGCCCTGTGCGGCGTCGATGGACGGGAAGTACATGATGCCGATGTCTTCGCCGACGACATTCGGATGCTCAGATCCCGACTGTCCGTTGAGGCGGACACCCGGGAAGAAGTCGGGCCCGAACCAGGTTGCCTGGCGATGCATCCAGCAGCCGGGCGTGAAACCCTCCCAGTTCCCGTCGGTCGGGAACATCGGGTCCATCGGCGCGAGCCGGTCCGTTGCGGTAATCGACTGATAGCCGCCGTAAACGTAGCCCTGGGTAAACCACTGCTCGCCGATCACGGCGAGGGCAGCGCGTACTTCGGGCGAATCGAACGGCAACTCATGGGTGATCCACTGGTTGTACTTTTCGACGCCGGCCGTTCGAAGCATTACATCCTCGAGCCAGTCGGTGGCGATCCAGCCCGTGGCCTGACCGTCCTTGATCGCGACGCACCACGGTGAGCCGTTGCCGTCGGAGACGATCTTTGCCGCGAGGGTCTGCAGCTCTGCCCACGTCGTCGGCACGGCGTAACCCTTGGCTGCAAAGGCCTTGATCGGGTACCAGATGGTCGACTTGACGTCGACCTTGAACGGAATACCCCAGATTTCGCCGCCAGCGCCGGTGACCAGACTGGTACCGAAGCCAGCAGAGAACTGCGAGGCGTCAATGAGCGAGGCGACGTTGGTCGTGAGACCGCGATCGCCGTACTCGATCACGGCAGATGGCTGGGCCAGCATTGCCAGATCGGGTGGAGTATGGCCTTCGATTCGGCTGCGGAGCACGAGCTCGTGCTGCGAGGCGATGCTCTCCTGCACGATCTCAATGCCGGTCGCAGCCTCGAAGTCCGCGACGGAGGCGTCAAAGTTGGCGCCCTCGCCGAGGATCCACTGCGTCTGGATCGTGACCTTCTTGCCCTTGAAGGGCTGATCAGCGCCGAGTGCCTGATCGAGCTCGGCGTGCCCGGTCGGGACCGCGGGAACCGCGGCGGGTCCCGCGGGGGTGCTCGTCGGGCCGGGCTGACTGCTCGGTGACGGACTCGGCGCCGCCGTCTGGCAGGCCGTGGCGAGCACTACGGCGCCTACCGCCGTAAGCCACCAGTTCCGCTTCGTAGTCAAATTACTCCTCCTCGAGTTTGTTTGGCCCAATTGGGTTTCACGTGATGACTCTATAGCTGTCCTCCTTGTTTTTATCGTTCGCCCACCCCCTTCTGCTGCCGGGCGCTGATGCGCTCGCGCGCAATCTGTGCCGCTCCCCGGGCTCCGGCTTCGGCTTGTGGCGGCAGCAGCTCCACGCTCGCCTCGCGGAAGGCCGCATCGACCAACGGGGAAGCGGCACGTTCGGCGTCGATCGCAGCGAGCACGGGGCCCAGCAGCGATGCGCCGGCCGCGGCAACCCCGCCGCCGATCACGATGTGGTTGACGCCCAGCGTCAGGACAAGCGCGCGGATCGCCCGCGCGAGGCGCTCGGCGACGCTCGCCGCGATCTCCGTGGCGAGCTCGTCGCCGGCGGCCGCGGCCCGAAAAACGTCGGCCGCGGTCGGATCGGCCGGCAGCGCGGTCGTGCGACCGCTCGCCACTGCCTCGCGTGCGAGGCGCGCGATGTGCGGTCCGGCCGCGACGACTTCGAGGCAGCCCTTGAGGCCGCACGCGCATGGCGCGCCGCCCGGCTCAGCGGTGACGTGGCCGATCTCGCCCGCTAGGCCGTTCGCACCCCGCAGCACGCGGCCATTCAGGACGATGCCCGTCGAGACGCCCGTGCCAATGGCCAGGTACGCCAGATCATCAGCGGCGCTGTCCTGGGCGTTGATCCATATCGCGGCGGCTCGCGCGTCGTGCTCGACGAAGCACGGCAGGCCGAGCTCGCGCTCGAGCTGCGGACCAAGGTCAAGGTCACGCCCGCCCAGGTTCACCGCGAGCGCAATTCGGCCGCTGTGCGTCTCGACGCGGCCCGGCACGGCCACGCCGACGGCCGCGATGGTGCCGCGGGCGTCGATCGCGATCCGATCGACCGCGCGCTGCACGAGCGCGGCAAGCTGTTCGGTCAGCTGCTCGGCGTGTGTCGGCTCCACCTCGTGCATGAGCAGCTGATCGTCGGCGTCCGTCACGACACACGAGGTCTTGGTGCCGCCAACGTCGATGCCCACGGTGAGCATCGCGCGACTGGTGGCGATGGGCGTCGTTGACGACAGGGCGTGGGTAATCATCGAACGAGACTCAGGCCCAGCTCGCGCGTCATGAGCAGGGCCGATGCGCCAATCAGGACGTCGTCCTCGTCACGCGCGGCGCCGAGCTCTATCCGCGTAGTTGCGGTGAGCTGGTGCAACGCTCCACTGGCAGCGCGCTCGCGCACGGCGTTGAGCCACACGTCGCCCAGCCGCGTCGCGGCGCCAATGAGCAGCACGAGGTTGACATTCAGCACGCTGACCAACGCCGCGATTGCCTGGCCCAGCCGGTGGCCGGCGTCGACGACGACCTGGCGCACATTCTCGTTCCGGGCGCTCAGTGCGGCGACCAGCGAGCCGGCATCCGTGACGGACGGCTCCAGCCGGCCCGCGGCGGTGACCATCGCATGCATGCTCGCCGCCATCTCCAGGCAGCCAACTCGGCCGCAGCGGCAGCGTTCGCCGTCCGCGCTCGGCTCCGTCGCGCCGTAGATGGTGTGGCCGATCTCGCCCGCGCCGGCGCCGTCGCCCTGGTATAGCCGGCCGTCGAGGATGATGCCCGAGCCGATGCCCCGGCCCACGCGCACGACGACCATGTTGTTCGGGCGCGGCGGCGTGCCGAAAGTGAACTCCGCCACGGCCGCAGCCTGACTATCGTTGACCACCACGGCGGGCAGTCCGTAGCGCTGTTCGACCATCGCGCCCAGGGGCACGTCGGCCCAGTCGAGATTGACTCCCCAGCGGATGGTCCCGTCGCGCGAGTTGACGATGCCGGGGGCGCCGATGCCGATGCCCAGCAGTGGTGTGCGGCCATTGCGATTGGCCAGCTCCTCGATGACCGCCATGACCACTTCCACCGCCGCCATGCCATCGCGCCCGTCGAGGGGGAGGCGCACCGAACGGATGATGTGGCCGCGCAGGTCAACGAGCGCGCCCGCGAAGTAGGGCTCCGTCAGGTCGATGCCGATCGTGTGCCGGCCGTCGGGCCGCACCCGCAGGAGGATCGGGGCCTTGCCACCGGTCGACGGTCCGGTGCCGACCTCTTCGATGAGGCCGTCGCGCAACAGCTCACCGACGAGCGCCGAGACCGACGTTCGGGTGAGCCCCGTCAGCCGGGCGAGCTCGGCCCGACTGGTCTCGTGTCGATCGTAGATGGCGCGCAGCACCAGCTGCTGGTTGAACGTGCGCGTCTGTTGATGCGTCGCCTTCTCAGGCAGAACCGCCACGGACACCTTCCGGTCCTGGCCTGGCTCCTCTCGCCTCCTGCGCCGGTCGACTCCCCACCCACGGCGTCGAGACTTTGCCAAGTCAGTTGACAAACACCATTTTGTCGCACACCGGACCATGTATGTCAAGTCAATGGACAAAGCCTCTTTGGCAGCGCAGGCGATGCGCTGCATTCACAGCCAATCGCCAGCACGCAGACAGCCGCGGCCCAGTCCCCGTCGTGATCATCGGCAGCATCAACACATCGGGGAACGGACTGGGGTCCGACAACAACGGAGGTAACTCTGCCCATGAAAAGGCTCATCTGGCTCCCGATCGCAGGCTTCCTGCTGATCGCGGGTGCCGCCGTCGCGGCCGCCGCCCCGTCGCTCGTCGACCAGGCGCGCGGCCAGCTCGGGCTGGGCGTCCAGGACAGCGGGCCCGTCACCGTCGGCGACGCCGAGCTGGCCCATCCGGGCCGCGACCTGCTGGCCGATGTACTGGCCGATCTTGTCAGCAACAACACGATCACCCAAGCGCAGTCGGAC
>DATBRX010000058.1:0-2054 GCA_036560085.1 Candidatus Limnocylindrales bacterium | reverse complement strand
GTCCGCTGTAGCTGCCCCTGCTCCCGCCGCGAGTCCCTGGCGCAGACCTTGGGTCAGGCCGATATGGATGATCAGCACGGCGATCGCGCCGACCGGGATGGCGATGGCGTAGCCGGCTAGGGCACCGGCGAGGGCGGCCTCGAGCATGGCCGGGACTGTAGCCGGTCGCTAATGTGCTTTCTTCGCAGCTGGCCTGCGGGCCGCTGCTACGCGCTTACCGGCCGGCACCCGGCCGAGGCCGGGGTCCGCCCGGACGCTTTTAGTCGTCCGCTTGGTCGGGCAGCAACTCCGGTGGAATGAGCCAGCGCAGGATGCCGCAGCCCGGGCCGAGCGGCAGCGCCACGTCCACCCGCGCAATCGCGCCCTTGCGCATGGGCAGCTCGGCCGCGCCGACGAGCGTCGCGAGCATCTCGGAGAAGTCGGGATCGTGGCCCACGACCATCAGGCTCGTGCCGCCGACCCCGGCCATGATCGCTGCGAGCGCGTCCAGATCGAACATCTCCGCGAGGCGATCGTCACTGGCAACACCGACGCCCAGCGCGTCGGCGACGACGTTGGCCGTCTGGCGGGCGCGCACCTTGGGGCTGCTCACGATCGCGTCGGGCACCACGCCGCGCGCGGCGAGCAGCCGGCCCAGCTTCTGCGCCTGTTCCTTGCCGCGCGCGCTCAAGGGCCGCTCGGCATCGTCGCCTTCCCAGTTGGCGGCGTTGCCAGCATGCGCGTGGCGGATCAGGTAGAGCGCGAAATCGGTGCCGTCTGGGCCTGCGTCCATCGGCGCCAGCCTAGACCCGTCAGGCCCCGGCGGCGCTTACGAATTCGTCTATGCGGGCAGCAATTTCGTCACGCACGCGGCGGAACACCGCGAGCCGCTCATCATCGGATCCCGTCGCGGCCGAGGGATCATCGAAGCCCCAGTGGATCTGATGCGCCGCGTTCGCGTAGTAAGGACAGGCTTCCTTCGCGTCGTCGCACACGGTGATGACGTAGTCGAAGCGCTGCCCGCCCAGGTCCGCGGTCGTCTTGCTGCGCTGGCCGCTGATGTCTATGCCTATCTCAGCCATGGCCGCGATGGCCAACGGCCGAACTTCGGTCGCCTCATTACCGGCGCTGAACGCCTCGAATCGATCGCCCGCGCGGGCGCGCAACAGGCCCTCCGCCATCTGCGAGCGAGCGCTGTTGTGGACGCACAGGAAGAGCACGCGCTGCGGGTCGGGTCGCGCCACGTCGTTGCCGATGTCTATGGGTTGAGGTCCTCGATGTCGCCGGTCGCCAGGAAGACCACGTCCTCGGCGATGTTGGTCACGCGGTCGCCGATACGCTCGAGGTTCTTGGCCGCGAACAGGATGCGCGTGCCGCGGTCGACGTTGGTCGGGTCCTGGCGCATCAGCTCGAGCACCTCGCTGAAGATCTGGTGGTACAGCGCATCGATCTCGTTGTCGCCCGCGGCAACGCGCCGCGCCAGATCGACGTCGAGATCCACCAGGGCACGCAGCACGCCTCGCACCTCTTCCGCCGCGAGAGTGCCCATAGCCGGCAGGTCGACGTAGTCCTTGAGCGGCGGCTCGGGCGCGAGCTTGCGCGCCTGCTTGGCCACGGACGCAGCATGGTCGCCCATGCGCTCGAGCTCGTACGTGACATGGTCGAGCGCGAGGAGGTAGCGCAGGTCGCGCGCGACCGGAGCTTGGGTCGCGATCGTGGTCACGATCAGCTGCGCGATATGGCGCTGCGCCTCGTTGGTTCGTCCATCGCTGGCGATCGCCACCGTGGCCGCGTCGGTGTCGTGCTTGACCAGCGCATCGATCGCATCGCCGATCTGGACCGCGACGAGGCTGCCCATGCGCAGCACCTCGTCCTTGATCTCGCGCAGCTCGCGGTCGAGCATCTCGCGGCTGGGGTAGTACTGCGGTCGCGGTGGCAGGCCCTCGGACTCCGCCGCCGCTGTAGCTTCGCGGGCCTCGCTCGCGCCGGTGTTCTGGTCGCTCATGGCTGGCCTCCTAACCGAAGCGACCGGAGACATAGTCTTCGGTCAGTCGGTTCTGCGGGTTTGTGAACAC
>DATBRX010000057.1:0-5469 GCA_036560085.1 Candidatus Limnocylindrales bacterium | reverse complement strand
GCCGTGGCAGCGTCGACAGGCAGCTTCCGGCTGCACGAGATGATCTTCACGTCGATGTTGTTGCCATCGATGATCGTGTTCGGGATGCCCAGCTGATCCTCCATGCGCTGCACGAGACCATCCGGGTGTTTCGGGGGCAGGATCGCGTACTCGGTGTAGGGCCACATCGCACGCGGATTGAAGCCGTCAATCTCAGAAACGCGGCCGGCGATGCGCCAGAAGACGCCGTGGATGCCGACCAGCCGGGTCAGGCCACCGACCACTAGCGCCGTCAGCATGCGCGGATAGCCGGCCATGTCTATGGCCACCTGCATCTTGGCCGGATGCTCCCAGGCGATGTCCTCGGGGTACTTCTTGACGCCCTTGACGATCAGTCGCGCGAGCCGACCGACCTTGACCGTAGAGATGTGGCGCACGTTGTTCTGGCAGACGGAGACGACCTTCTCAGAGAGCGCGATCCAGTCACCCGGCTGTGCCAGCGGGGTGACGTACTCGCGTACGAGCGCGTCCAGGTCATCGCCGAACTTGACCATGCGCGTGCGCACGCCCACACGCTCGTATGTGTGCCCCTCAACCTCGATGGGCTTGAGCTGGGCCGCTGCCTCTGTCACAGGCGCGGAGCCTAACGGCCCATAGAGTTTCCCGCCCGGCTAGCCGGCTGCGGCGGCCCGCGGCTTGAGCGCGTCGAGCTTCGCTCGCGCGGCCTGCTTGTCGGTGAACCAGAGCGCGTTGATCTCTGTGTAGGGCGTCCAATCGGCCGGCAGCTGGTCCTCCACGCGGATGGCCTCGACGGAGCACTCGGGCTCACATGCGCCGCAGTCGATGCACTCGTTGGGGTCGATGTAGAGCATCCGATCCACACCCTTGTCGTAGTGGATGCAGTCGACGGGGCAGACGGCCACGCACGAGAGCTCCATCACGTCGACGCACGGTTCGGCGATTACGTAGGTCACTTTGCCCCTCTCTGAGAGTTGGTCAGCGACCCGATGGTCCGGCCTGAGCCGCACGCGGGCTAGGGTCAGATGGACCATTCTTGGGAGGGGCCTTTCGGCACTTGGCCGCGTGCCGGCTGCAGTGGATGCTGGCGCCAGGACCCCGGAGGTCTCCTGGCGTGCGCTATCGGCTTGTTGAGCGCGTCACCCAAGCGGTGACGGTCCTGCTGCTCGTGGGTGGCTGCGGCTGGGCGCTCATCACCTGGGGACCAGGCCTTGCATGCCAGAACCTCAGCCTGTTCTGCCCACCGGCTCCGGGCGCCCAGGAGCTGGGTCCGTTTGTGAACGACTACATGGCGGCCGCCGGATCCGACACCGACGCCGAGGAATACACGCTCTTTCTCAAATCCGAGAAGCCGCTTACCGTGGCGCCGTACCGAGTGGGCCTGATCGCGGCTGTCAACGTGGCTGATCACGCGATCGACGGCCTGCTCACCCTCGCGCTGCCGTCCGAGATCGTGGCGACGCGGCCGGCCGACGTGGGTACGGTGATCTGGGTGCGCTGGGGCGAGACCCACGAGGGCACCTATCACGACGAGGGCACACGGCGGGTGAGCGGAGAAGCCTACCGCGGTTACTGCGCGATTGTTGTCATCGACCTCGCCGCCGGAGAGATCGTGGGTCAAGCGTTCTACGAGGCCGTGAGCCCACCCACCACAACGACCGGTTCTGGCGACGTCCACACGCAGGTGAACGTCGAAAGCGTCGCGAACTGGGTAAAGACTCTACCTGTGCATGCGGCCGGGTCAACTCCGGTGCCATCGTCGCGCGCGACGCCAACGAACTCACCCAGTCGGAGCGACAGCGGGACGGCGTTGGAGCCTGGTGAATCGTTGACGCTCAGCGGCGATCAGTGGGGGTCTGGCGACATGATTTCGGAGGAGCAGTTCGAGCTGCTCGCCGGTGACTACAGCGTCGTGTTCGAGGGCGAGGCGAGCAAGGGATGTGCGAACTGCATGGCCATCAAGGTCTTCAATGAGCGCGATGAGTACCCGATCTTTGTGGTCAACGACCCGGATCGAATTGCCGAAGGCCGCTGGCGGTTCACCGGCGTGTTCACGCTCGAATGGTGGGAGGACGGCGCGACCTTCCACTTCGAGCTGGACGCGCCCAAGGGCAGCTGGACGATCACGCTGACGCGCGATTCCTGAAAGGTCAGGCGCTCCCCGATTTGCGGGCGCGGATGGCGGCTGCCAGCCTGGGAACGATCTCGAACAGGTCGCCGACCACGAAGAGATCGGCAAACTCGGCGATGGGGGCGTCGGCGTCGCGGTTGATGGCGATGATCGTGCTCGCGGTCTGGACGCCGACCTTGTGCTGGATGGCGCCGCTGATGCCGCACGCGAGGTACAGCGCGGGCTTGACGATCTTGCCGGTCTGGCCAATCTGCTGGCCGTACGGCACCCAACCGGAATCGACGACTGCTCTCGTCGCGCCCACGGCACCACCGAGCGCCGCGGCCAGGTCTTCGATCACCTTCAGGCCGTCGGGTGAGCCAATGCCGCGCCCGGCGCCGACGATGACGCGCGCCTCCTCGATGGGCGCGGCAGCACCCGACTCCTCGACGGAGCCGGTGACTCGCACTGGGGATAGCTCCTCGGCCACGGTCACGCTGACCTGCTCGACCTTGCCCGGCGCGCTCGCCGCTTCCGCGGCGACCGAAGCCGGCCGGACGATGACCATGCCGCGCGTGCCGGCGAAGGTGCTGTGCGTCACCAGCTTGCCGCCGAAGGTGCTCATCTCGACACGCGGCGCGCCGTCGCCCCAGTCCACGCCGGAGCCGTTGGCGAGCAAGGGCAGGTCGGTCAGGCCCAGGAGCAGGCCGGCGACATCCTTGCCGTCGTTGGAGGCACCGATCAACAGGAAGTCTGGCTTCCTTTCGGCCACCAGCGCTGCTACCCGGGGGGCGATCACCGTTGCGACAGGCAGACCGGCCGTTTCCGCTTCGACTGCGAGCACGTCCGGACCGTAGGCAGTCACGCCGGCTGCGGCGGCCGCGGCGCCCGCGCCCACGAGGACGGTGCGCGCCTGTCCCCCACCCGCGGCCGCGAGTGTGCGAGCCAGTGTCGCCAGCTCGAGCGTCAGCTTGGTCGGCTGGCCGTCGGCAATCTCGCCGATCGCCCAGATCTGTGTGGCCATCAGAGGAGCCTCCGCGCAGCGAGGTACTCGACGACCATCGCCACGGCGTCGTCGGGCGCCTCGCGCACGAACGTCGCGCCGGCCCGCTCCGGTGGCTTAGCCGCATCGAGCGTCTTGGTCGTGGCCGCTCCGGAGCCAACGCCTCCTGCCTCCAGGCCCAGGTCAGCGAGGGACCAAGTCTCGACCGGCTTCTGGCGCGCCTGCATGATGCCGCGCAACGACGGGTAGCGCGGCGCACCCAACAGCTGCGTGCCCATGACCACGGCCGGCGTCGCTGCCTCGAGGATGTCGTAGCCGGTGGGGTTCAGTCGGTGGATCCGCACCCCGCCATCACTCGGCTCGATCTCGCTCGCGTAGGACAGGTACGGCAGCGCGAGTCGAACGGCCAGCGCCGCGCCGAGCACCCCACCCTGGCCATCGGACGTGTCGGCCCCCGCGAACACGAGGTCCCACGGCTGCATCTTCTTGAGCGCGGCGGCGAGCACGTCGAGCGTGGCACGCATATCCGAGCCGCGCAGCGCCTCGTCGGCGACGTGGACGGCGCGAGCGGTGCCCATCGCGAGCGCCTTGCGGATGGGCTCGGTCGACCCGGCCGGGCCAACGGTCAGCGTCACGACCTCGCCGCCATGCGTCTCGGCCAGCTTGAGCGCCTTCTCGAGCAGGTACTCGTCGTTGCCGTTCGCTTCGAGCTGGACCGATCGATCGGTCAGCCGGCCCGAATCGAGCCTTTCGGTGCCGACCACGGGCACGGCCTTTAGAAGGACGACGATGTTCATGGGCAGAGCGGAGGTTACAGGCTGGCCAGAAGATCGCGGGCGATGATCAGTCGCTGGATCTGCTGTGTGCCCTCGTAGAGCTGCGTGATCTTGGCGTCGCGCATCATCCGCTCGACCGGGTACTCGGTCGTGTAGCCGTAGCCGCCGAGCACTTGGACCGCGTCCGTGGTGACCGCCATCGCGGTGTCACCCGCGAACAGCTTGCACATGCTCGCCCAGCGCGCAGCATGGGGATCGCCACGCTCGATGTGCTCCGCCGCGGTCCACAGGAGCTGGCGCGCGGCTTCTGTGCGCGTGGCCATGTCGGCCAGCATCGCGCCGATCATCTGGTGCGCGCCAATTGGCTTGCCGAACTGCTTGCGCTCGCTCGCGTACTTGACGGCGACGTCCATCGCGCCCTGGGCGATGCCGACTGCCTGTGCACCGATTCCCGGCCGGCTGCGCTCGAACGTCTTCATCGCCAGGCCCCAGCCGTCGCCGACCTCGCCGACGCGGTTCTCATCCGGCACGGTGGCGTTCTGGAAGGCAAGCTCGGCAGTGGTTGAGCCGCGGATGCCCATCTTGTGCTCCACCCTTGGCGATGAGTAACCGAGCGTGCCCTTCTCCACGTAGAAGCAGGTCATGTGGCGGTGCGATTTGACGGCCTCCGGTGTCGAGTCGGTGACGGCGAATACGGCCACGATGTCGGCGACATCGCCCTGGCTGATGAAGCGCTTCTCGCCGTTGAGGATCCAGCCGTCGCCGTCGCGTTTGGCACTCGTCCGCGCGTTCGCCGCGTCCGATCCGGCGCCCGCCTCCGTCAGCGCAAACGCACTGAGGATCTTGCCGGCCGCCAAGTCGGGCACCCAGCGCTTCTTCTGCTCCTCCGTGCCGGCGTGGACGAGCGGCAGCGAGCCCAGCTCCTGGACGGCTGGGATGAGCCCGCAGCTCGCGTCGATGCGACTGATCTCCTCGATCACCACGAGGATCGAGACCATGTCGCCGCCGAGGCCGCCGTACTCGGTCGGGAACGGCAGGGCCAGGATGTCGTGCTGGGCGAGCAGCTCGACGATGTCGTGCGGGAACTTGCCGCTCGCGTCGATCTCGCCGGCGCGCGGCGCGATCTTGTCCTGCGCCAGCTCACGCACGGCGTCACGCAGCGCCTGCTGCTCTTCGTTGAGAACGGTCATGAGCCCGATGCTACCGACTTGCCAGAAACGAGGTCATGTACCGACCCGATTGAATATGTATCGACCCGACTAACCATGCGCACCGGTGCATTTCCAGTCGGCCTGGTTCATATCTGGTCGGGTCGGCTCATATCTAGTCGGGTCGGTACATCAAGCCCGCCAGCGCGGATCACCGGTCGCGCTCCCCGGCTACTGGACGACGGGCAGCGAGCGACCGTTGGTGCCGGGCGCGGGCAGGCCCGCGGCGAAGATCTCGGCGATGTCCTGGACCGCGACGCCCTCGCCGCGGGGGCCGGAATCGGCGACGCCGTCGCGCATCATCACCAGGCAGAACGGGCATGCCGTCGCGACCGCGTCGGCGCCGGTGGCGAGCGCCTGGTTGGTGCGCTCGGC
>DATBRX010000056.1:0-10627 GCA_036560085.1 Candidatus Limnocylindrales bacterium | reverse complement strand
TACTCTTCGCCGCGCCGGCGCGCCTCCGGGGCCTGGGCCACGTGCCTGCCAGTGCCGGCGCGCTCGTACTCCAGCAGCGCCTCTAGGACGTTGATCGTTGAATGGAAAGAGCCGCGCGTCGACCCGCGCTCCAGCTCGCAGTTCCAGCCGCCGTCCGCCATCTGCTCTTTGAGGAGCCGTTCGACGATAACGTCGACATCCTGGTGGAAATAGGCGCCTGCCGCGGCGGCGCGGCCGTTGATGCATGCCTCGGTCTCGCCGTCGAAGAAACCACGACCGGCCCATGCGAAGAACTCGGGCATCGAGGTCGCGAATGCGTCGCTGTCGCGCAGCTTGGAGATCGCGCTGGCGACGTCTGGATCGAGCGGATCCGGACCGAGTGCCCGGAGCAGCTGGAGGACGTGCATGGTGATCCAGCCGGGCGATCCGCCCCACTGCCCGGACTGGGGGTCCCAGCCCGACCAGCGCCATACGCCGTCGGACTCCTGGCGCGCCAACAGCTGCGCGCCCCAGCCGGACTGGGCGACCTTTGCGCGCTCTGTGACTACCTCCGCGGTGGGCGCGTCGCTGAGAGCGGCCATCGCCTGCCAGCGGATGGCCGGGTCGGAGTCCAGCAGCCATTCGATCGGTGTCATCTGCGGAAGCCTAGACTCTAACGTGACACAAGGAGGTCTCGATCACATGCTCATCGCAACCGCACCGTTCATCGCCGGCTGGAAGGTCACGGAGACCCGCGGCCACGTCTTTGGCCTGGTCGTCCGCAGCCGCGGACTGGGCGGCAACATCATGGCCGGGCTACGGTCCCTGGGCGGCGGCGAAATCCACGAGTACACGTCGCTGCTCGAGGACACACGCCGCCAGGCGATCGACCGCATGGTCCAGAACGCCACGATGATGGGCGCCAACGCGATCATCTCGTTCCGCTTCGACAGCTCCGAGCTCGCGAACACGATGTCGGAGATCGTCGCCTATGGAACGGCCGTCGTGGTCGCCCAGGACGCCGGCGCGCCGCAGCCCGGCGAGTAGCGGGATGACCACGGGCGTGTCCGTCGTACGCCTCGCAATGGGCGTGGTCGGCGGGATCATGCTGCTGGGCGGACTCGCGCTCGTTGCGAGTGGCGTGCCGGGTGGCTTCGTCGGGGCCATCTGGCTCATCCCAAGCGGCATGGTTCTCTTGATCGTGGCGTTCATCGAGGTCGGTCGCTATCGCTCACAAGCTGCCGAACAGGGCGGCAATTCGGCTCCCGGGCCGGGCGGCGGCGAGCCGGCGCCCCTCGAGCCGCGATTCCAGCGAACCGACGAGGTCTTCATCGACCCCACGACGAACGTGACGATGCGCGTCTACCTCGACGCGGTGACCGGCGAGCGGAGGTACGTGGCGGAGATCCGCTAGACGCGGAGCTAGACGACCTTGTCTGCGGGCAGGTCCTCGACGTATCCCCGGCCCAGGCGGGCGGACGAGTACTTCTCACCCATCAGGTGGTGATAAGGCACGCCGCTGAACGTGTGGTGGCTGCGCGTCGGGATGACGGTCTTGCCTTCCCACTCGCGCCGCTGAAGATCGATGTAGCCCTGTTCCTGGCGCTCCGCCATCGCGGCGAGGAGCTCGTTCAGGCCCAGGCCGGTCGCGTGCTGGCCGCCGAGCGTGATGAAGATGAACTTGAACCCCAGGTCACCCAGCTCATCGAAGGTCATCGGCTTCGGGTCGAGGTACCACTTGAACGACGAAGACCAGTTGAAGGCGAAGGCCGCCTCTGGAAACCGCCGACGGACCGCCCCTGCCCACTCTTCCACGGGTCCCCGATCAGCCGTCGGGAACTCACACCACACCAGGTCCGGGACACCGGTGTCGAGATAGCGCAAGGCACGGTCGACGGCAAGACTCATGCCTCGCGCCGACTCGGGCGCGTCGACGGCTGAGATGGCGTCGGTGCGGGCGATGATCACGAAGTCCGTGTTGCCCAGGTCGTTCGCCACCGCGCGCGCCATGCGTAGCTTGCCCACCATCTCGTCCGCGGCCACCAGCGCCTTGCCCCCAATGTGGCCGCAGCGCTTGGGTAGTACCTGGTCCTCGATGTGCGCCGCTGCGACGCCGGCGTTGACGTACAGCTCGGTCGTGCGCTGGACGTTGAAGATGTTGCCGTACCCGGCGTCCATGTCCACGACCACCGGCGGGATCTCCAGGTGCCGGGGTGGCTCGTCGCGGTCGGGGTCGCCAACCGCCATCGTCAGCTGGAACTTGCGCAGGCCACTCACGGTGCGTCGGGCGCCATCGGCAATCTCGACGCTCGTGTAGAGATCCATGTCGGTCGTGCCGAGATGACCGATCGCGAAGGAATAGCCGCTGAAGTACACGGCCTTGAAGCCGTGGTACATCGCGAGCTGCGCACCCATCGGGTCGTAGACGCCAGGTCCGAACAGGTATGACTCAGTCGCGAGCAACTCGCGCATGCGCGTGCTGGGGCGCGTCCAGCGCGACGTGGGGACGTAGTAGCCGTCCGGCAGAAGCGGGGTCGTGGCCAGTGCTGGGGCGCTGACCGCCCCGCCGCCATCAGCCTGAAGAGGGTCCGTGATGGCGCGGCTGACTGTGCCCGATCGGTGGACAGTCTCCGGTCGGTCCAGGGTGGCCTTCACCGGCTCATCACTCGTTGGCGTGATCGCGCTCGCACGGCTCCGGACATGTGCATTCGCTCACGTCGGCCGCCGCGGGCGTCACGCCGCGCAGGCTGTCGATCTCGGCCTGTCGCACCAGGACGGGGTGTGCGAGTGCAGAGTCGGTGTTCTGGCCACCATCGTGGCCTTGATTCATGAATGCGGCCGCGCGTCTGCGCAAGGTGACAGTCAGCTGCTGAAGCACGCGTCCACCTCCTTGTGGATCAGCAGCGTAGGCGCGTCGACCCTCCAGACCTGTTACGACGCGCTGCGTGGCGGGTAACGTCAGTCTTGCGGCAGGCACTCTGCAACGTGCACGTGCGACATGAAACGTTTGCAGCCGCTGTTTACGATTGAGATCACGCGCGGAATGCGCGTTTTGCACCGTAGAGAAGGGGCTTGACGATGGGCGACAAGGGACCTGGCAGCAAGGGCGGCGGCAAGAAGCCCAAGACCTCGACCAAGAAGGCCAAGGGCGGAGCCGGCAAGTAGTCAACGGGGCGCTGCGCCCCAGAGAAAACCAGGAGGAGGGTGGCCGCGGGGCTCCCCTCCTCTTCCATTTAGTGCCCAGGTCGCGAGGAGCCACAATCGCTCCAGATATCCTTTGCGGGCCGTGGATCTGAGCTTCCTGTCCAGCCCTGAGACGTGGATTGCGCTGCTGACGCTGACCGCGCTCGAGATCGTGCTGGGCATCGACAACATCGTGTTCATCTCGATCATGGCCGGCAAGCTGCCGGAAGCGCAGCGCGGCCAGGCCTATGCGTTGGGCTTGGGCGCAGCCATGGTCATGCGCATCCTGCTGCTGTTCTCCATCTCGTTCATCGTCGGTCTCACAGCGCCGCTCTTCACCTTGCCATTCATCGATCGTGAGGTGAGCGGGCGCGACCTGATCCTCTTTGGCGGTGGCCTGTTCCTGATCGCCAAGGCGACGTTCGAGATCCACGAGCGCCTCGAGGGATCGGAGAGCGGCGCGGCAACGACGCGCGCCGGCGCGACCCTCGGCCGCGTGGTGCTACAGATCATGCTGCTCGACATCGTGTTCTCGCTCGACTCGGTCATCACCGCAGTGGGCATGGCGCGCGAGCTCGCGGTCATGGTCGCGGCCGTCGTCATCGCCGTGCTCGTGATGCTCGTCGCTGCCCGGCCGATCGGCCAGCTCGTCGAGCGCCACCCCAGTCTCAAGATGCTGGCGCTGAGCTTCCTGTTACTGATCGGCACGGCGCTTGTAGCAGAGGCCGCGCACGTCGAGATCCCCAAGGGCTACATCTACTTCGCGATGGGCTTCTCGATCTTCGTCGAGCTGCTCAACATCCGCGCCCACGCGCGCTCGGCACCGGTGCACCTGCGCGACGTTTACACCAAGGAACGCGAGGCCGATTCACCACCTGGCCCCGCCTGAGTCTGATCACCCAGGCCGGCCGGCTGCCCGGGATACCCAAACGCCTGGCCCAACCAGACGACAGCTCGGCAACGTCCGACTCTGTCGCTTCGCGCACTTCGACGGACTCAAGACCGTCGAGCCGATCCACCAGCGCATTGGTTTGCGCCCGATCGATCTCCGACAGGAACAGCACCAGCTCGCCGGTGGGACTCATCAGGTGACTGAGACCGGCCACGATCGTGGTTTCGGCCGCGAGGATGCCGCGCAGCAGCGATCCCCACGGAAGGACGACGGTGACGAGATCTGCGCGGCCCGCCAGCGCGCCTGGAAGACGCTCAGCGGCTTCAGCGAAGAAAAGCACGTTGGGCAGACCGCCCTTCTTGACGCTCGCGGCAGCCCTGCGGGAAGCGTCCGCCATGGCCGTCGCCTCCGCGTCCACGCCAACAACAAGCGTTCGCGGCTCGCGCCGGGCGCGGCGCAGCACGGCCTGTCCGCCACCCGTTCCGATATCAATCACCACCCGCTCGTGGCGGGCGATGAGGGCGGTTAACTAACCGACGTCTACCTCGAGAAGGCGGCGGCCGATGACCTGGCGCATGCGGACATCCTACAAACCCGGGATCGAGTAGGTGATGTCGAAGAAGGAATCGACGTTCCATGGATGGCTGGGAAGCGTGTCGACGTGCTCGCCACCGGCAACCTGTGGCGGGATCCGCTCGAAGGCAACGATCCGGTAGCGCGGCGCCTCATCCGTGCCGAGCGGCATGACGAACAGCGCCGTATCACCGTCGATCCTCGCCCGGCCGATCGTGTTGCGCTGCTGGTACTGACCGTCGTAGACCAGCTCGAACATCACGTCGCCGGTGAGATCGGCGATCAGCACCAGGTCGCAGCCGCCGAACGCGCCGCTGCCGTCGGGCGAGTTGTTGGCGCCCAGGCGATCGAAGCAGACTGCCAGCTGACCGTCACGTTGCGTGACGACATCGAAGGTGTCGCTGCCCTGCAGGCCGATCAGGACAAGATTGTTGCCGCCGATGGGGACCGGGTTGTTGCCGCACCACACGAGCGGATCGGCACAGTCAAAGAAGCTGTCCGGCCCGAAGTGCGACTGCTCAATCGCGGCCCAGCCGCCAAAGGACCGGAGCAAATCGAGATCGGGCGAGATGTCGCGCGGCGCGCTGCCGTCAGCACTGAGTCCGTCGCCAGTCTGGTCGTCCTCAATCGGCAGATCCACGCTGCGTAACTCAAGCGCGAGCATCTCCGTCTCGATCTCGACCCAGGGCATCGGAGTCGGGTCTGGACGCACCGTCGGCGCCGGACTGGGGCTGGCGGTCGGTGGTGGGGTTGGAGAAGCCGTCGGTGTGGGTGTCGGGGGCACCGGCGCGTAATAGGTCGGGGAAGGTGTCGGGGTTGGAGTTGGCGGTGAGTTCGAGCCGGTAACGCCGGAGCATCCGATAGCGATGACTGTGAGTGCAATCAGGACTCCCGACGCACTGGCGTGACGACTCATCGGATCACCTCACCTGGGTCGCGGTCCCCCGTAAGGCGATCGCAGCGCCGCCTGCATTCATTGTCCGGCGCGTTGTCAAATGCGCCGCGGCTTGCTACGCCCGCCCGTTGTGGCCAAAGGCGGCGGCTCGGAGCTCGCTCGCGAGCGTCGGCGTGACCCGGCCGCGCACCCGCACGTCGCGCGCGCGATAGCCAATGTCCACGGTGCCGCGCTCGCGGACGCGCGACAGCAGCTCGCCTTCGCTGTAGGGCAGATTGACATCGACCTCTTCCCAGAGATCCGACAGGATCGCGGCCAGGCGGATGCGTAGCGTGTCCATGCCATAGCCGGTCATCGCCGAGACGAGCACGCTGCCGGGGATGCTGGGCGCGGCCACGCCGGCGTCGCTCGCCGCTGGGTCGACCAGGTCGGCCTTGTTGTAGACGAGCAGGCGCGGCTTCTCACCAGCGCCCAGATCGTCGAGGACCTGCTGCACGGTTGCGCGGTGCTCCGGCGCGTGCTGGTCCGCGACATCGACAACTTCGAGCAGCACGTCGGCGCGGTTGACCTCTTCGAGGGTCGCGCGGAAGGCGTCGACGAGCTGATGCGGCAGCTTGTGGATGAAGCCCACCGTGTCGGTCACGACCACGCTCTGGCCGTCGCCCAGCTTGACGTTGCGGCTCGTCGGGTCGAGCGTGGCGAATAACTGGTCCTCCGCGCGGGCGGCCTCGTGACCAACGAGCGCGTTGAGCATCGAGCTCTTGCCGGCGTTGGTATAGCCGACGATCGCGACCGTTGGCATCAGCCGCCGGTCGCGCGAGCGTGCTGCTGTCTCGCGCTGGCGGCGCACGTTCTCGACGCGTTCCTTGAGCTTCTTGATCTTGTCGCGGATGATCCGCCGGTCTGTCTCGAGCTGGGTCTCGCCGGGCCCGCGCGAGCCGATGCCGCCCTGGGTACGGCTCAAGTGGGTCCAGAGGCGGGTCAGCCTGGGCAGCTGGTACTCGAGCTGCGCCAGCTCGACCTGGAGACGGCCTTCGTGCGTCCGCGCGTGCTGGGCGAAGATGTCGAGGATCAGACCGCTCCGATCGAGCACCTTGACCCCGAGCAGGCTCTCGAGCGCCTTCTGTTGATTGGGCGAGATCTCGTCGTCGGCGACGAGCAGCGAAAACCCTGTCTCGCGTTTGGCCGACACGAGATCCTCCGCCTTGCCCTTGCCCACGTACCAGTTGGGATCCACGTGGCGCCGGTTCTGCCATTCGGCACCGACCACCTCGGCCCCAGCCGTCGCGGCCAGCTGAGCCAGCTCCGTCAGCGACTCCTCAGCGGTCCAGCCGGCGTCCTTGCCCGTATCGACCGCGACCAGGAAGGCGCGCTCGGCCGGCGGCGCGAGATCGATCATGCGCGAGCGGCCATTGGAGCGACTGGGCATGCCGACAGGATACGGCTGCCGCTCGACGCTTCGGGGCTGGGGATTGATGGCGCGGCTGCTCTGACGCGCGCGTTTGCAATGCCGCGCGCTGCAACCTGAACGCAGGCGCGGCCCAAGCGCCTCGAATGCCGATAGCCGGGAGGCAGATCATGGATCGCGACGAGCCCGATGTTGTCCCGCCGATCTCGCCCGGACAGCCCCCTGTGGCGCTGGGCATAGGCGTCGGGGTATACGTCGGACGGACCGAGGAGCCGGACTCCGACAACGACCAGGAGAGCCATGTCTCTCCGACCGATAACGATGGCGAGACGGTCCCGCTGGACAAGGCGAGGGACGAGGTTGGGGGCTAGCGTCGAGCCAGCGCCGCTGTGACCTGAGCGCGCACCTGGGCGGGATCGCCGGGTGCGCCGAACCATGTGATGTCTGGCTCGGCTCTGAACCAGGTGCGCTGGCGACGCGCGAACTGCCACGTGCGGGCCGCATCGCGGGCAACGGCGTCCTCCACGGTGAGCTTGCCATCCAGCACGGCGAAAGCCTCGTGGTAGCCGAACGCGCTGAACGCGGGCAGGGTCGGGTCGTAGCGTTCCCGCAGCGCGGCCGCCTCGTGGAGCAGGCCTGATTCGAACTGGCCCCGGGCGCGCGCGGTGATCCAGTCGCGGTGCTGCGCGGGATCAACCTGCAGGCCGATCCACACTGACGGAGCCGGGTAGCCGCGCGGCGCCGGTGGCGGCGCGTCCCCGGCAACTGACACCCGCTCCAGGGCACGCACCACTCGCCGCGGATTGGCAAGGTCTGTCCGCGCCGCAAGGCTGGGAGCACGGCCGCGCAATTCTGCGACGAGCACGTGCAGGCCCTCCCCCGCGAGGCGGCGCTCAAGGTCCGCGCGAACGCCGGGATCACGTCCCGTCTCCTCGAGCGCCATTCCCCGGGCGACCGCTCGCAGGTACAGACCGGTCCCACCGACGAGCAGCGCTATCCCGCCCCGGCCCGCAATAGCCTGCAGGGCGGAGTCTGCGGCCCGTTGGTAATCGGCTGCTGAGAAGGCCGCATCGGGATCGGCCAAATCGAGCCCGTGGTGCGGCACCAGGGCGCGCTGGTCGGCGGTCACCTTGGCCGTGCCGATATCCATGCCGCGGTAAACCTGGCGCGAATCGGCGCTGATGATCTCCGCGCCCGGGATCGATTGCGCGAGCTCCAGCGACACCCCGGTCTTGCCGGTCGCGGTCGCGCCGCAGATGACGATCAGCGGCGGGTAGGCGCCCGACCGCTCAACCTCAGGCGTCGAGCGTCCCCACCAGGGCATACGGGCCGGCGTGGTCGACCCGCACGTTGACGAGCTGACCAACAAGATCCGGTCCGCCGTCGAAATGGACCAGCTTGTTGTTGCGGTTGCGCCCGGCGACGCGTGCCTCGCCGCCGTCGTGCGACGACGGTGGCCGCACCTGGTCGACGAGCACCTCGGTCGTCCTGCCCAGCCACGCTTCGTTCGCCGCGCGGCCGATCCCCTCCTGGAGGTCGAGCAGCGCCTGGAGGCGGCGCTTCTTCTCCGCGCGCGGCACGTCGTCGTCGAGGCGCGCCGCCGGCGTGCCGGGCCGCATGGAGAACGCGGCCGCGAACACCGTCTCGAAGCGCACCTGGCGGAGCAGGTCCAGGGTGCGCTCGAACTGCGCTTCCGTCTCCCCACAGAAGCCCACGATCACGTCCGTCGTGAGCGTGATCCCGGGCACGGCGGCGCGCAGTCGCGTGACCAGCTCGAGGTACGCGTCAATCGTGTATTGGCGGCCCATCCGGCGCAGCACCGCGTCGTCGCCCGACTGGACCGGCAGATGAAGGTGCTCGCACACGGAAGGGCACTCGGCCATCGCCGCAATGAGGCGCTCCGACAGATCCCACGGATGCGAGGTGACGAACCTGATGCGCGGGATGTCGCGGATTGCTCTCAGAAGCTCGGCAATATCCGGCCGCCCGTCGAGCTCGATGTCGCGGCCCAGGTCGCGCGAGCGGCGGATGTGGCCAAAGCGCGACTCAGCGGGCAGGTCGTGGCCGTAGGAGTTGACGTTCTGGCCGAGCAGCGTGATCTCGCGATAGCCCCGGTCGGCGAGCGAGCGCGCCTCCGCCACGACATCATCGAACGGGCGCGACCGCTCTGGGCCACGTGAGAAGGGCACGATGCAATAGGTGCACGTCTTGTCGCAGCCGTAGATGATCGGCAGCCAGGCGCTGCTCGCGCTGCGGCGCTGGACGGCACCGATTGAACGCTGGGAGCCGATCATCTGCCCGGGTGCAGTAGCTCCGGCCAGGCCCAGCCGCGCGGTCAGCTCGGGCTCCTCGTCCGGGCGCAGGAACAGGTCGACCTCCGGATAGCGGCGCTTCAAGCCGGCCGCGTTGTCTTCGCGGACCGAGCACCCGGTCAGCACGACGCGCAGCCCCGGATTGGCGCGGCGCAGGTTGGCCAAATGGCCCATCCGACCGATCACCTTCTGCTCCGCCGCCTCGCGGATGGCGCACGAGTTGATCACGATCAGGTCGGCCGACTCGAGATCGGGCGCTTCTGCACAGCCCGTGGCGGCCAGCGCGCCGGCCATCTCTTCTGAATCGGAGTGATTCATCTGACAGCCCAGTGTCCAGACGTGGAAGCGCGGCAGGGCCAGATCGTCGGTCATGAACTCGGCCAGACTCGGCGTAACCGCGGCGCTATCCGTGCGTGCGGGCCGCGCCGGCCGCACCACATCGAGCACCGGCAAGGCCCGGGTCGTCACGTGGCACGCACCCCAGTGTCGATTGCCTCCAGCAGCCGCTCGCCCGCTGCGAGCGGCACAAAGGTCGTCTGTGTGGCCTCAGCGTAGGACATGGTGTCGCCGTGGTAGTCGGAGCCACCGGTCGCCAGGACACCCAGGCGCGCCGCGAGGTCGATCATCGCGCTGACAGTGGCCGGCAGGTAACGGCGGTAGTACACCTCGAGGCCGCGCACGCCCCACTCCATGAGCAGCCCGATGAGTGTCGGCTGCTCGGGCGCGGCCGGGTAATGGGCGAGCACCGGTATACCGCCCGCGGCCATGATCGCGTCGATCGCGTCGCGCGAGCGCATGCCCTGGCGCGGTACGTAGGCCCTGCCGTTGCGGTCGATCCACTCGTCGAATGCCTGTTGGACGCTCGCCACGTGACCCGCGGCGACCATGGCCCGCGCGACGTGCGGCCGGCCAACGGCCTCCTCGCTCGCCAGCGCCGGCGCGATCTGCTCGTCGATCGGCAAGCCCAGCTCGCGCAGTCGCTCGATCATCAGCTCGAGCCGCGTGCGGCGCGCGTTGCGCTGGCCTTCGAGCTTGGCCTCGAACACGCCGTCGTCCGTGTCGACGCCGTAGCCCAGGATGTGCAGCTCGCCCTCCTCGAGCTCAATGCCCAGCTCGATCAGCGCACGATCGGCGACGCTGTTGATCTCGACCGCCGGGATCAGGCGCGGGCCCAAGGTGATTGCGCCGGTGGCGATCCCGTCGCGCAGCAGGCGATAGCCAGCGAGCGTGTCGTGATCGGCGAGGGCACAGATCTCGAGCCCGACCTCGGTCATGTGCTGGTAGAGCTCGGTCGGGGGCAGGACGCCGTCGGATCGGTCGGAGTGCGAGTGCAGGTCGACCTTGTTGGCCGGCCAACCCGGCTGAACGACGGGCTCGGCGAAGCG
>DATBRX010000055.1:0-6006 GCA_036560085.1 Candidatus Limnocylindrales bacterium | reverse complement strand
GAGCGCGGCACCTACACGTTCAACGTCACAGTCGGGGCGGCGAGCGGCTCTCCACTTCCGACGCCGCCGCCTAACGACGGCGAGCCCGTCACGGATTCGAAGGATCCGCTCGTCGCCGTGGGGCTCGCGGCGATCGCGATCGTTCTGATCCTGGCTTTCATCTTCTTCCGGAGGCGGCGCTGAGCACTCTCGAGGAGCTGACCGATCCGCGCGGGCTGGTGTTCGACCTCGATGGGACGCTCGTCGACACGGTCGAGGCGCGCATCCAGGCCTGGCTGGAGGTCTTCAAAGAGGTCCGCATCAAGGCCGAGCGCGACCACGTCGCGCGGCTGATCGGCTCTGACGGCAAGCGCCTGGCGCACGAGGTCGCGGACGTCGCCGGTCAGCCCATCAATGACGACAAGGCAGAGGCCATCGACAAGCGCTGCGGCGAGATCTACGACCGCATCAACACGGATCCGCGGCCGACCGCGGGCGCACACGAGCTGCTCGCCGCGCTCAGCGCGGGCAATCTGCCGTGGGCGGTCGCCACTTCGAGCCGGGCCGAGCAAGTCGGCACGTCGATCGATGCGCTACGCCTCACCAGGAAGCCGCGCATCATCGATGGCAGCCACGTCGAGCACGCCAAGCCTGCGCCCGACCTGTTGCTGCTCGCGGCGGAGCAGCTCGACCTGCCCGCCAGTGCGTGCTGGTACGTGGGCGACTCGACGTGGGACATGCAGGCCGCGACCGCCGCTCGCATGACCGCTGTCGCGGTGCCCTATGGAGCGGTGAGTGGCGAGACGCTGACGCGCGCCGGCGCGAACGTCGTTACGACCCTGCTCCAGCTGAAGAGCGACCTGGAGCGGCGCCGCCTGATCCCATAGCCCAGGTTCCCTAGCGCGGCGGGCAGGGATCCTCGTTGTTGGTATCCGGCTTCGGCTCTGGCTCCGAGAAGATGTTGTAGATCTTCGCCGCCAGGTCATCCATGTTGTGGAAATCGTTCAGCTGCGCCGGCGCGAAGTCGTATCGGTAGAGCCTGTCCGCATCGACGTGCGACGCGATCTGGGCGAGGTATTGGAAATCCGACTGCTGGAATGACATGAACAAGTTCTCTTGGGCAGCCAGCAGGAGACTGTCCATGCTGCCCAGGAGAGCCAACGGATCGAGCTGCTTGCGCACCTGCTGCAGGAAGATCTGCTGGCGTCGCGCGCGCTGATAGTCCGAGTCCTGGTGGCGCGACCGAGCGAAGGCGAGCGCCTGCTCGCCATCGAGGAACTGGCAGCCCGGTTGGAAGTCGACAACGATGGGCCGTTGCTGGGAATCGTGGTAGACGTCGTCGTGAAGAGCGTAGGGCACGTCAATCCAGACACCATGGCCGGGCAGTGCCTCGACCAAGGCGACAAAGCCCTTCAGGTTCACGGCGACCACGCCGTCGATCTGCTGGTTGGCGAAGTTCTGGATGGCTCCGGTTAGTGCCCGCCAGCCTCTTTCGCAGTCGAACTGCGCCTGGCATTCCGGGCCGATGCCTACCGAACCTGGGTAGTTGTTCGGGTTAGCGGCCGCAGAGCGCCACAGGTAGTTGAGGCAGTCGGGGTAGTCCTGCCCGTTTTCGAGTGGGATGTGGAACCACTCGGGGTAGCGCACATCGCAGTTCATGTTGCGCGGGAAGCTGAACAGCGCCGCCTTGCACGTCGCGATTTCGATCGACAGCAGCATCATCGAGTCGGTCCGGACGCTATTCGTGCTGGCGCCCTCGTCGGATCGGGAGTCTGAGCCCGACAGCAGGATATTGAGGCGGCCGTCAGAAGCAGGACCCCAACCGGCGAAGTCGGTCTGCGGACATGCCCGCGGCGTCGGCGATGGGCCGGCCGGACCTGTTGGCGTGGGCACGGGGCTGCCGCTGGCGTCGGGTGTGGCGGTGACATCCGGCGTCGGCGTTACTAGCGGCGTGGTGCTCGGCGCGAGGGTGGGCCGCGGCGTGAAGCTGGGGACCACCTGGTGACCCTGGCCGATGATGTTCAACGCGTTGTTCACATCCATGCCGATGACCTCCGGCACGCCGTGCAGCAGCATCGTCACAGCAACAAGGGCGGCGAGGACGACCGGCGCCGTGGCCGACGTCCGGCTGAAGCCGCGATAGCGCTCGGCCTTGGCGACGGAATATGCGTCGACCATTGCTGCGACGTGGTACAGGAAAAAAGCGACGTTCAGTACCAGGATCGCGACGCGTGTCTGCGGGTTGGTGATGAGCCCGACGAGCGCGATCTTGGGGCCGATCAGCAGCCAGATGATGGCCAGGATGAAGGCCAGCATCGGCAGCGCCCACAGCACGCCCTTGCGCAGATCGCCGGCGTAAATCTGGCCGACGCCCGGGAACAGGAACGAGAGCAGCGCGGCGATTGCCGGTGATGGATTCAGTGACATTCCTTCGTCCTGACGAATGTGAGCAGGGTCATGTTCCGTTTCGCGGCCAGCCGATTACTGGACGTGCAGCGTTCCCGACATCGCGGCGCCGTGGACATCGCACCAGAAGTAGTAGTCACCGGGCGCGGTCGGAGTCGTGAAGATGACCGATTCGGTTGCCCCCGGCCCGGTCTTGACCGCGGTCTTTCCCAGCGACTCTGCAGTCGAGTCGGCGCCGGCAAAGAAGTTGATGTTGTGGGGCACGGGTGAGTCGTTGAGGTAATCGACCTGGACGACGGTGTTTGCCGGCGCGTCCAGCGTCGCGGGATTGAAGGTCAATGGGCTCGCGCCGGTGGTCTTGACGGCGAGCGTGACTGATGGCGTCGCGGCCGGAGTAGGGCTCGCCGCGGACGTTGGCGGCGCAGACGGGCCGAGCGGTGCATAGGTCCAGCCGGGACCGGCGCCGCCACACGCGGACAGGATGAGCGCCACGCTGACCGGCAGCGCGAAACGGATCAGCTTTGACTGGGGGTGCATCACCGCCATTCTGGCCGATTGCGACGAATGGCGCCGGGGCCGGAGCGCGGTCAGCGCCGAACCTTCGCGTCGGGCACGAGCCCCAGTCGGATGGCGACGCCGGCGGCCTCCACGCGGCCCTTGACGCCCATCTTCTGGAGGATGCGCCGGACGTGCACCGCGACCGTGCGCTCGCTGATGAAGAGCCGCTCCGCGATCTCGCGGTTGGTGCGGCCTTCGGTGAGGATCACCAGCACCGATGACTCGCGCGGGCTGAGGCCGAACCGACCGGACGCTGGATGCCTATGGCCTGTGCCAATCCGGGCCGCGAAGTCGGCGGGGACCACACCGCTCACCGGGCCGGGGCCCACAGCCACCAGGTCCTTTGTGCCGACTTCGGGCTGAATCGGGATCGCGACCAGCTTGTCTTCAGGCAGCCGGATGTTGCCGCGCACGCCGAGCTCGGCGAGCGCCTTGCGCAATGGCGCGGCCGGCAGCTTGCCGGCAATCTTCCACGCCTCCGTTATCGACTTGCGCGCTTCACTGCGCCGCGACCGGTCAGTCAGAAGCGCGGCGGTCTGCCAGTAGCGCGCGCGGGCGACGTTGTACGGCACCGATTGCGCGGCCCAGGCTTCGGCCAGCTTCGCCCACGGCTCCGGGCGCGCGCGGCCGCGGACTCGCTCGCTGTGGGCGCGCGCGGTCGCGAGATACAGCTCGGCCTCCTTGCGTGCGCCGACGGTCCTGGGCAATCCCGGCTTGGCCATCGCCTCCGTCGCGGCGGCTAGGACACGCTCGGCGAGTGCGCCCGCGTCAGCGACGGCCGAGTAGTCGCGCTTGGCGCGACCGCGCTCTGCGGCCGCGGCGCAGGCCTCGAGGACGGTAGCTGCGGCGAACGCCATCTGGTGCGCGTCGTCGGTCTCGGCGACGGCCGCCCAGCCGCTCTCCGCTGCTGCGACGGCGTCGGCGGCCTCGCCGCGCCACAGCGCGAGACTGACCGCGCTGCGCAGCACCAGCGCCGACCACTGGCCGGCGGGCACGGCCTCCAGCTCGAGCAGCGTCTGGCCCACGAGCCGCGCCGCTTCCTCATCGGCGCGCGACTCGACCAGGACCAGGCCCAGGTACAGGATGGGGCTGAACCATGCGACGCCGGCCGGCGGGAACTCGAGCGCCGCGCGGCACTCCGCCTCGCTCTCTGCCCAGCGGCCCAGCTGGAACAGGATGTCCGCCGCATTGCCGCGCAGGAACGAGCCGTAGGTCAGCGCCAGACCACCGCGCTCGGCCTCGGCGATGCCCTCCTTGACCGCCGCGAGCGCCTCCTCGCGCCGCGTGTCGAGATCGAGCAGCGTCGTCTTGTTGGCATAGCAGCGCATCAGCTCGTCGAGCCGCCCGGCCTTGCGCGCGGCATCGATTGCCTCGTCGAGCAACGCCAGCGCCTTGTTGATCGCGCCGCGGCCAAAGCCCAGGTCGACCGCGAGCGTGTCGGTGGCGTGAGCTAGATCGGCCAGCCCGTCGGCGCCCGCCGACCTGGCCACGCGGCGCGCTTCCTCGGCGCGCTTGGCACTGTCCTCGTAGTGGCCCTCGTAGTCGGCCAGCATCAGGTCCTGGGCGAGCGACGCCAGGACGCGCGCCCGTGTCGACGCAGGCGCGGTGGCGGCAAGCTCCAGCGCCTGCTCGATCGCCGCGCGGCCGCCAACGATGTCGCCCGACTCGCGGCGGTAGCGACCCAGCTCTTCGCTCAGCAGTGCGGCGCGATCGCGCGCCTCGGCCGACGCACGCGGGCTCAGCAGGCGCTCGGCGCGGCCGTCGGCGAGGCGCTCGATGGCCTGCTCGAGCAGCGTTGCCGCATGACGGAAGGCGCCCGCCGCTGCCGCGGCGGCCGCGGCGCGGGCGATCGTGTCGGCGTCCGCCTCACCGTCGATGTCCAGCTCCAGGGCGGCGTTGTAGTCGGCCATGGTGGTCGGACCCGGCTCGATCTCCTCCGCCAGGGCGGCCGCCGCGTAATAGGCGTCGCGCGCCTTGACCGGCTTGAAGGCGCGCGACCAGTGCCAGGCCGCTATCGCCGGCGAGGCGCCGTTCGCCTGCGCCAGCGCGGCGTGCAGCTCATGCAGCTCGCCGGGCAGGGTCGAGTGATCGACCGCCTCCGCGACCAGCTGGTGAAGCGACAACAGTCCGCCGTCGGCGCCGTCACCCGCCACCAGGCCGCTCTCGCCCAGCTCGGCAACCGCGGTGCGGGTCAGGTGCCCGTCCGGCAGTCGGACCCGGGCCAGCTGATCGGTGGCCATGGGTACCCGCGCGGCGGCCAGCAGGCGGAGCGCCCGCAGAGTCGGCCGCTCCAGCTGGGCCAGTCGGGCGTGAATGATCTCCTCGTGCGGGTCGGACAGCCGGATCCCCGCCTGGCGCTGACTCGCCTCGACCAGCTGCGACGCCACCAGCGGGTTGCCGCGCGAGCCCTCCGTCACCGCGGCCATGAAAGAGAGCGTGGGCCGGTCACCGGTCATCGCCTCGACCAACGCGAGCAGCTCGTCGGCTGACATCGGCTCCAGGGCGATCTGCTCCACGCCAGGGTTACCCAGCAGCTCGTCACGCAGCCCGGCAGCACCGTGACCGCGCCCGATCTCGTCGCCATGGAACGTCACGATCAACGTCAGCGCCATCCGCCGGCGCAGCCGCAGGACCATGCGGATCAGCTCCAGCGTGCCCGGGTCAGCGTGCTCGAGATCCTCGACGATCAGGCACACCTGGCCGTTCGCCGCCTTGCTCTCGAAGAGGCGCAGCAGGCTCTCGCGGACACGCGCGCCCCGCTGGTCGGGCGCATCCAGGGCTGGCCGCGCGGCCACCGCCGCGTCGAACTCCTTGCCCAGCGCGCGGCGCAGGCCGGCGTAGGCGATGCCAGCCTCGGGCTCGAGAGAACGCGCCCGGACGATCGTCACCTTCGCGAGGTCCGCGGCCTTGGCGATGCGTGCCTCGAGCTCATCGAGCAGGCGCGTAGTGCCGATCCCGAGTGGACCGCTTATCGCGACTCGGGTCAGCTCGCGCTGCGAACTACGCTGCAGAGCCGTCCCCACCACGGCCAGCTCGCGTTCACGCCCGATGAACGCCATGGGC
>DATBRX010000054.1:0-2743 GCA_036560085.1 Candidatus Limnocylindrales bacterium | reverse complement strand
ATCGTGCTGCAAGCGAGTCCGCGACGACCCGATGCCACGGTCGCAGAGCGAGGCCGCCGGAATGAGCGTCGTACAGCAGGGCCAGCACGTGGTCCGCGTCCGGCGGAGCGCCGGAGGTAGCTCGATAGCGCAACGCGGTTTCGTACCGATGGTGGCCATCGGCGATGGTCAGCGGGGCGCGGCCGGCCAGCTCCAGTAACTCGTTGGCTGCGGGTACCGCTTCGGGATCGATCGCCCACAACCTTTGGCCGACGCCGCCCGGGCCGGCCGCGCTCGCCGTGGGCGGCGCCCCTGTGAGCTCGTCCAGGAGACTGGCACTCGCCGCGCCGCCGCGCGCGTCGTCGTACAGCAGCAGGACCGGTGACAGGTTGACGCGCGTCGCCTCGAGGAGGTGGAAGCGATCTTTCTTGGGCGCGGCCAGGGTGTGCTCGTGCGGCCGCACCCCGCTGCCCGGCCCGTACGGCTCGAGCCGCAGCCGACAGAAGAACGAACGCGCGACCCGCTCGCTGTCCCCGACGACGTAGCGCTGCTCATATATGTAGACAAGCGGCCGCTCGTCGCGCGCGAGCACGCCCGCGTCCTGCCAGCTCGCGAGCAGAGCCGTCGCGTCGTCGTACGAATCGGGCAGCTCGAGCCGCACCGCGTTATACGGGTCGCGCTCGATCAGGCCACGCCGCTCGTCGGTTGAGATGACGTCGTACGGTGGGCACAGGACGGCCGCGAGGTCCGGCACGGCGGCCGGGGTGTAGCGCAAACCGCGAAATGGCCGTAGCTGGGGCACGTCAAGGGATGGTAGCCGCGCGGGCAGTCGCGCCCTGCAAGTCGAAGCCATGTCCCAGATGAGGGCCGCTGGAGCCGCCGGCCGTGCAACTTTCGTGGCACGCGCACCGTCATGGACGGACAACCACCTAATCTGAGGGCTGATGGACCGTCACTCCAGGGTGAACCGCATCGTGGCCGCGGCGTTTGCGCTTGCCCTGCTCGCGCTCCAACCCGCCTCTCTCGCGCTGGCCGAGTCACCTCTCCCCTCGCCCTCGCCCCAGACGAACACAGACATCGGGATGGAGGCGCACGCGCTGCTGGGCGGCCACGTCCGACCCGGTGCCTGGACCGCGGTTGCGGTCCACCTGACGAACAACGGCCCGGCGATCGACGGCGAGCTGCGCATCGGTTCCGGCACGGGGACCACCTCGCAGTACGGGCTGGAGGTCCATCTCGCCACCCCCGCGAACCAGGAAGTGACGCTGTACGCTCAGACCCAGATCTTCGGCAGCAAGATCAACGTGGATCTCGCGGTCGGCGATCAGGTGATCGCGCGCCAGACCGTGACGATCCGTTCGCATGACTCCTACAGCCCGATCGTGGCTGTCGTGGCCGAGCAGCCGCAGGGCCTGCTCCCCCAGATCAACGCCGCGTTGGTCAACCCCAACTTCGCCACCTCCACCGTCATCACCCTGGGCGCGGCCGATCTCCCGCCGCGCGTCGAGGCATGGGCCGCGATCGATCGCCTCGTCTGGCAGGACGTGGACGCAGCGGATCTCACGCCGCAACAGGCTGAGGCGCTGCGTCTCTGGCTCGGCGCAGGCGGTCAACTCATCATCGTCGGGGGTACAACCGGCACCGGCACCGTCCGCGGCTTTGACGGACCGCTCGACCCGGTGACTGGCCTGCCCCAAGACCCGATCCTGCCCTTTGATCCGACGCACACGGTCGATGTCGCCGCGGCCGATCTCGTGCCGCTCGTCGGGGCACTGCCGTCCGATGCCACGACGATCCCGGCCGTCGCCGGTCTCCTGCGCGGTGGCTCGATCCTCGCCCGCAGCGGCGACGACGTCATTGCTGCGCAACAGTCATACGGCCGCGGCATGGTGTCGCTCATCGGCTTCAACCCGGCCGAGCGCTGGCTGACCGACGGCGCGACCGCATCGGCGCTGTGGCATCGGCTGTTGCCGGCCGTGACCAGCCAGGCGCTCAACCCGCTCCAGCTGACCGACGACTCGCAGATCGTCTACGCCATGCAGAACGTCCCGCAGGTCGCGCTGCCGCCCATCGAGCAGCTGTTCATCCTGCTCGTGGCCTACATCGCGCTGATCGGCCCCATCAACTACCTCGTGCTGCGCCGCCTCGACAAGCGCGAGTGGGCGTGGATCACCATCCCCGTGCTGGTCGTCGTGTTCGCCCTCGGCTCATATGGCCTCGGCGCATCGCTCAAGGGCAGCGACGTGATCGTCAACGAGGTTGGTGTCGTACGCGCATCGCAGGGCAGCGGCCGGGGCATTGGCCAGGTCTACGTCGGCATCTACTCACCCAGCCGGCGCTCATTCCAGGTCAGCATCCCGGGCGGCGCGCTGTTGTCGAATCCCATCAGCCAGGTGCAGAACACCGGGTCCGAGCAGCCGCTCGACGTGCTGTTCGGAAGCGCGGCCTCCCACCTGCGCAACTTCGAGGTCGGCTTTGGCGTGGTGCGCGGCTTCCGCGCGGAGGCGCCGGCAGATGCGCCGCAGATCGAGAGCGACCTGCACCTGGGCTCGGGTCGGCTGCAGGGCACCATCACGAATCGGTCGGACAGCACGCTCGAGAACATCGCGGTCGTGTTCGGTGGCGGAGTCGCCATCGTCGAGAGCCTCGAGGCGGGCAAAAGCAGCACGATCGACATCAACATCACCACGAGCAACCAGTACGGCTACGCGCTGTCGGAGCGCATCTTCGGCTCGAGCTTCCCGCGCGACGCGGCCACGGCGCG
>DATBRX010000053.1:0-7527 GCA_036560085.1 Candidatus Limnocylindrales bacterium | reverse complement strand
CGGGCGACGACGCAGGCGGGTGGCTAGAGGCGCTTTTCCATCTGCACATTCGTCTCGACGTAGCCGAGGCGCTTGTAGAGCTGCCACGCGCCGGTGTTGTGGCCGAAGACGTGCAGGCCGATGGTGGCGATGCCGTTCGCGCGCGCCCACTCTTCGAGGGCGAGCATTGCCGCCGTGCCGAAGCCCTGGCCGCGTCGGTCGTCGGCGATCTCGATGTCGTAGATGAACGCATGGCCGGGTCGCCGTTCGGTGCCGACCCACAGGATGCCCACGTCATCGCCGGCGGAGTCGCGGACCGTCCACAGGAATTGGCCGGTCGTCGCTAGGCCGGCGGGCAGGATCTGCGCGAACTGCGCCTCCGCGTTGGCGGGTGCTTCTTCAAGGGTCCAATTGCCGGACTTCACGTGCTCGGCGGCGTACTCGCGGACGCTGCGGTCGCGCCACACGGCGTAGGCGGCGTCGGTCATGGGGATCAGCTCGACTGTGGCCATGCGCCGGTGGTACGGGCGCCGGTCAGTAGGCGGCGAGGCGGCGGGCGGCTTCGGCGATGCGCTCTGGGTTGGGCATGAACCAGTCCTCGAGGACGTGGTTGTAGGGCACGCCCGGGACGTCGGGGCCTGTGACGCGAACGATGGGTCCGTCGAGCGACTCGAAGGCCTCCTCGGCCAGGATCGCGGCGATTTCCGCGCCGTAGCCGCCGAAGCGGTTGTCCTCGTAGATCACGACCGCCTTGCCGGTCTTGCGGACGCTCCCCAGCAGGGTCTCCCCGTCCAGGGGACGGAGCGTGCGCACATCGACGACCTCCGCGTTAACGCCGTCCGACGCCAGGATCTCCGCGGCCTCCAGGGCGTACTGCGCCATCAGGCCGTACGCGATGAGGGTCACGTCTGTCCCCTCGCGCGTCACCTTGGCCTGGCCGATGGGGATCGTGTAGTCGCCGTCCGGCACGTCTCCGCGCACGGAGCGGTACATCTTCTTGTGCTCGAAGAACAGCACCGGGTCGTCGTCGCGGATGGATGTGCGCAGCAGCCCGCGCGCGTCGTACGGCGTCGACGGGATGACGACCTTCAAGCCGGGGATGTGGGCGAAGAACGCCTCGACACTCTGCGAGTGATACAGCGCGCCGTGCACGCCGCCGCCATACGGTGCGCGCAGCGTCATTGGACATGAGAACGCCCCGTTGGAGCGGAAGCGCATCCGCGCCGCCTCCGACAGGATCTGGTTGAACGCGGGGAAGATGAAGTCGGCGAACTGGATCTCCGGGACCGGCCGCAGGCCGGCGACGGCGGCGCCAATTGAGACGCCAACAATCATGGATTCCGAAAGCGGGGTGTCGAGCACGCGGTCGCCGCCGAACTCGTCAAATAGCCCGTCGGTCGCGAGGAGGACGCCGCCCTTCTTACCAACGTCCTCACCCAGCACGATGATCGAGTCGTCGCGCCGCATCTCGTCGGCGAGCGTGGTGCGGACGCTCTCAATGAACGTCATGACGGCCATCGCGACTAGCCCTCGCCCTTCAGCGCGCCCCACGGCCCGCCGTCGCCGATGAACCGGGTGCCGGTCCAGAGTGGATCGTCCATGCGCGCGGGGGGCGTATCTGCGTAGACCTTCTGCTGGGCCGTGGCTGGATCGGGGTCGGCCTGCGACTCGGCCCAGTCGGTCGCATCCTCTACGACCTTCCGCGCCTCCGCGACCATCTTCTCCTCTGTCGCCTCGTCGAGGAAGCCCGCGTCGACCAGCTGCTGGCGGAACCTGGGCAGCGGGTCGCGGCCCTTCTCCGACTCGAGCTCCTCCGCGGAGCGGTACTTCGTCTGCTGGTCGTCCGAGGAGTGGGCGGTGAGTCGGGTGACCTTGGCCTCGATCAGCGTCGGGCCATCGCCGCGACGAGCGCGGTCGATCGCCTCCTTGCCAGCCTTGTAGCAAGCGAGCACGTCGACGCCGTCGATGATCACGCCGGGCATGTTGTAGCCGGCGCCGCGAATGGCGATGTCAGCCACGGCGCTCTGGAGCGACATGGGCACGCTGATCGCGTAGCCGTTGTTCTCGACCACGTAGATGACTGGCAGGCGGTGCACGCCCGCGAAGTTGAGGCCCTCGTGGAAGTCGCCCTGGTTGGACGAGCCCTCGCCGATATAGGTGATCGTCACCTGGTCGGTCTTGCGCAGCTTGGCCGCCCAGGCGATGCCCGTCGCGTGGAGCAGCTGGGTGGCCACGGGCGACGAGACCGACAGAATGTTGCGCTCGACGATGCCGTAGTGGCCGGGCATCTGGCGACCGCCGCTCGACGGATCCACGCCGCGCGCGAACTGGGCGAGCATGATCTCGCGCGAGCTCATGCCAAACGTGATGAGACTCGCGACGGAGCGGTAGTACGGAACCATCCAGTCGTGGCCCTTCTTGAGCGCGTAGGCGAGCGCAACCTGCGCGCCCTCGTGGCCCTGGCCGCTGATGACGAACGGGATCTTGCCGGCGCGGTTGAGGATCCACATGCGCTCGTCAACCGCACGCGCGACCGCCATCAGGCGGTACATCTCGAGCAGGTCGTCGCGCGTCAGGCCAAGGTTTGCGCCGAGCGCCTGGGAATCGGTCGCGCTGTCGGCCGGGGTCTCGGCCGGGCCTTCGCCTGGGGTGTCGGACTTCGCGGTGGCTGGTTTGGTCGTTGCCATCGGCGCGGAGTTTATCGGGCGGGTCTAGAAGTTGATCGACTTGCCGTCGACCGCCAGGGCCGCTTCGCCCAGTGCCTCCGACAGGGTGGGGTGCGGATGGACGGCGTTGCCGACCTCCCATGCGGTCGCTTCCAGCAGCATCGCTGCTGATGCCTCCGCGATTAGATCGGTCACCCCGGCGCCGATCATATGCACGCCCAGCAGCTGGTCCGTGGTGGCGTCGGCGACGACCTTGACGAAGCCCTCGTGCTCGCCCCGGATGAGCGCCTTGCCGACGGCCTGGAAGGGCATCCTGCCGACCCTGACCTTCATGCCGGCGGCCTCAGCCTCTTCCTGGCTCCTGCCTATTGATGCGATCTGCGGCCGGGAGTAGGTCGCGCGCGGCATCGTGAGGTAGTCGACCTTCTCCGCCTCTGCGCCCGCGATGGCGTGGACCGCCGCGATGCCCTCGTGCGCGGCGACGTGCGCCAGCAGCAACCCCCCGATCAGGTCGCCGATCGCATAGAGGTGCGGCTCAGCGGTGCGCATTCGCGCGTCCACCTGGACGAAGCCCTTCTCGATCTTGGCGCGTGTTGATTCGAGCCCGACGTTGTCGCTGTTGGGGGCGCGGCCAGTGGCGACGAGCATCTGCTCGGCGCGCACCTCCTTGGGCTCCTCCCCTTCCTTGCCGACCATCACGGACACGCCGGCCTCGTCCTTCTTCACCGCGGCGGTGTCAAAGCGCGCGCCCGTGATGACGTTGATGCCGCGCCGCCGGAAGCTGCGCTCCAACTCCTTGCTGATCTCCGCGTCCTCGAGGGGCGTGAGCCTCGGCAGATATTCGAGCAGCGCCACGTCCACGCCCGCGTCCTTGTAGAACGACGCGAACTCGACGCCAACCGCGCCGCCGCCGACGACGATGATCGACTTGGGCAGCGTGTTGCCGGTCGTGGCCTCGTCGCTGGTGATGATCTGGTTGCCGTCCGGCTCGAGGCCGGGGAGCGACTTGACCCTCGAGCCCGTGGCGAGGATCACGTCCGTCGCGTCGAGCGGCCGCTCACCGTCCGGCTTGCCGTCCGCGTCGAGGGTCACGACGCGCACCCGCTTGCCGCCGTTGAGCGTGCCAGTGCCGCGGATGACCTCGACCTTGTTCTTCTTGGCGAGCGCGTCCAGGCCCTTGGCCAGCCGATCGACCACCGCCTGGCGGCGCTTGGCCGCGACCGCGTAGTCGAAGCTCACGTCTGTGGCCTTCACGCCAAAGTCGGCCGCGCCGTGGGCGATGCGCTCGTATAGCTCCGCCGCTTCCAGCATCGCCTTGGTCGGGATGCAGCCCCAGTGGAGGCACGTGCCGCCGAGCTTGGGCTGCTGGTCCACGAGCGCCACTTTGAGCCCCAGCTGGCCGGCGCGGAAGGCGGCCGAGTAGCCGCCGGTGCCACCGCCGAGGACGATCAGATCGAACGAATTCGAGGAGCCGACAGCCACGTTCAGCCGGCCTCAAGGACGGTGGGAATCATGTCATTTGATGGTAGCAGCGCCACGTACACTGGCCCGCGGAATAGCCGTTGCGGGATGGCGTTTGAGGAGAGAGGTGGCTGGGTGATCGCGTCAGATCGTGTGCTGCGCCTGCTGTGCTGGGCGCTCATTCTCTTTGCGCTGGCGACGGCGGCGCTGCAGCTGACCGTGTCGCAGAATCCGTTCGGCACTCCGGTCCCGGACGGCACCGACTTTGTCGACCGGCTGCTGAGCTACCGCAGCGATGACCAGAAGATCCTCGGCCTGGCGCTCGTGTCGGGCTTGGCTGGCGCCGGCCTGTACCTGATGGGCTCGCTGATCGGCATCGCGCTCCGCCGTCTCGCGCCGAACGGCGCCGCCGGTGACGTGATGGCCGGGCTCTTCGTCATCGGGGGCATCGCCGGTGTCGTATCGCAGCTGATGTATGTCGCCAACGCCAACCTCGCGACATCGGGCTATTGCGACTGCGGCTACAAGACGTACGAGGTCATCGGCCAGGCTTACGCGCTGGAGGCCGGGTGGGCGCTCCAGAACTGGGTCAATCTCGGCGGGCTCGTGATCGTGGGGATCGCGGCCGCGTTTGCCGGCTGGGTGGTCAATCTGAGCCGCGACTGGCGCATCCTGTCGTACCTCATTGCTTTGGGAGCCCTGGCCGGTGCCGCGCTGCGCATCTTTGGTGCCTACCAGGCGTCCGACATCACGCTCGGCATCACGGCTGGCATCGCGGTGCCGATCTGGGCCTTCCTGCTGGCGCGCGGGTCCAGCCGACTGACCGCGCGGGCCTGATCAACGACTGACCGCGGGCCGGCCAGATGCTGCCGCAGATCGCCCTTGACGGGCTGTTCATAGCGATCGGCTATCTCGGTGGCTCATTGCCTATGGGCGTCATCGTCGCCCGACTCACCGGCGCGCGCGACCCGCGCACAGTCGGTTCGGGCCGCACCGGGGGCACGAACGCGTTGCGGGCCATGGGCGCGTGGCGGGCCGGGCTGGTGGCGACGCTCGACGTCTTGAAGGGCTTCGTGCCGGTCGCGGCCGCGGCGCTGCTTGGCGCGTCCGACTTGGGCGTGGCGCTGACCGGCGTGGCGGCAGTGGTTGGCGCGTGGGCATCCGTCTGGCTGCGCTTCCATGGCGGCCGCGGTGTGGCGACGGGCATTGGCGCGACGGTCTGGATGGCGCCCCTGGCCATCCCGCTGGCCGTGCCCTTCTTCTTTGGGCCAATCCTGCTGACGCGCTACGTCTCGCTGGGCTCGCTGATCGGCACGCTGGGCGGCACGATCATCATCGGCATCCTGGTGCTGCTGGGCTACAACGTGTGGCCACACTTCCTTTTTGCGGCGATCGGCACGGCGATCGTGTGGGTCGCGCACCACGACAACATCCAGCGCCTGCTGCGCGGCGAAGAGCGTCGCTTCGACCCGGTCGCCCGAGGGGACGGCTAGCGGCGCGGCCAGAGAGCGCGGGCGAGGATCACGATCGTCACCGCCACGAGGGCGATGATGACCAGCGGCTCGAAGAGCAGGGCCTCGCCGAGCACGGGCACCTGGTCCGTCACCCAGGCAAAGACGAGCACGCCGACCACGATCAACCCGGCGACTTCCAGCGCAAGGAGCAGGTCACGGGCGCGAGCGCCGGGCGGCGAATCGGGTCCTGGATTCGAAGCGGGATCAGTCATGGTCGGCCTCCACGGGGATGCCGATCGGCGCCACCAACACCCCGCCGGCGAGGGCCCGACCGGTGCGCGTCTGCAGCCCTTGTTTGGGTCGGTGGAAGGTCACCGTGAGGTTGGCCTGGACATTCGGCTCCGACGGTTCGCCCGAGGTCAGGTCGAGGGCGGTGGGCGTGTCGATGGACAGGATGGGGACGCCGGCCCGCCGAGCGGCGAGGCATAGCTCGACCGCCTGGGCCACCGGCTCGCGCAGCGCGCCGCGGACGCCGGTCCCGAGCAGCCCATCGATGACCAGCGCCGCGCGCTCGATCCCGTTGAGCAGGATCGCCACCTCGCGGCCGCTCGTCGCGTGCATGCGCTGCACCTCGCCAACGCCTTCGAGGCGCGCCCAGTTGGCAGCGGCGTCGGGCGTGCCCGGTTTGGTGGCCGCGCTGACCAGCACCACGTACGAGCGGATCCCGGCCTCGGCAAGGTGCCGCGCGGCAACGAACGCGTCGCCGCCGTTGTTGCCCGGGCCGGCGAGGATCAGCACGTGGCCGGACGACGGCCGGTCGGTCGAGTTGACCAGCGCCCGGGCCGCGACGGCGACGGCCGTGCCCGCCTGTTCCATCAGGTCGCGCCCCGCGACCCCCAGGCGCTGCGCCTTGCGGTCCGCGCCAACCATCTGCTCCGCGGTCATCGCGCGCCGCGCACCGTACGCCGCCCAGACTCGCGCCAGCCCTGACAGATCCAGCGCCGGATCGGCCAGGCGCGCGTCGGTGGCGGGTAGCGTCTCATCGGCCACTGGCATGGTCCCATCGTAGGACCGGTGCCGGGATGCAACACAGCGCTGTTGATGTACACGCTCCGACACCGCACACTTGCACGCGCACATGCCCACCAACCTCGACGCCTTTCTTGCCGATCCGCAGGTAACGGCGCTCATCCGCCTTGCCCTGGCCGGCCTGGTCGCCGGCCTGATCGGCCTTGAGCGCGAGCTCGCCGGCAAGGCGGCCGGCATCCGCACGTACGGCCTGGTTGGCCTGGGCGCGGCGATGTTCACCGTCACGGCGATCTACGGCTTCGGCTCTCTCGACTACGCATCACGCATCGTGGGCGGGGTCATCACCGGCATCGGCTTCCTGGGCGCGGGTGCGATCCTGCACACCAAGGTGCACGTCGTCGGTCTCACGACCGCGGCGGGACTGTGGGTTGCGGCAGGCGTGGGCCTGGCCATCGGCAGCGGCCTGTATCTCCTGGGTATCGGTGCCGGGCTCCTCATGTTCGTTCTGCTGCAGTTCGCGGGTCCCGAGGAGTTCATTCGCAAAAGACGCAAGCGCATGGGCCTCGATAGCCAGGACCCCGAGAACGATTTCGTTGCAGAGGAGTCAGCGTCGCAAGACGATGACGAGCCGCTCAGGCGCACGCTGCGCCCGCTCAACGCGCCGGAGCCGCAGGCCCCGATGTCCGCCTGGCCGGGCCAAATCCCGGCGCCGCCGGCGAATGGGCCATGGTCGACTGGAAACCAGCAGCCGCCGCGGGAAGACGGCCGGGGCTGATCGGGGCTCAAGTCGCGCGGACTGGTCCGCGGCTGATTCACTCCGCGGGTAGTCGGCCCCTTCCGCCCAGTCGGTAGAGGTAGAGCCCGCCGACAACGCACCCCAGGGCGAGCACGGCCAGCCAGCCGCAGATGGCGTAGACCGCGAGGCGGATCGCGTCGAG
>DATBRX010000052.1:0-21541 GCA_036560085.1 Candidatus Limnocylindrales bacterium | reverse complement strand
TCCGAGGCGGCCGCGTCCCTGTCGCCCGCCCAGCACCGCGTCCATCGCTAGCGCCACCTGTCGCTGCCGCTGCTCCAGCACGTGCCCGTAGGTGCTCGAGGTCAAGACGATCGACGAGTGGCCGAGGAGCTGAAGGGCGGTGAGCGCGAGCGACCGATCAGTCGCCGCTCGCAGGTCGGACGCTGATCGTCCAGGTTTGCCTGGGCGTCGGGCCGCTGCGTGCGACTCGGACCGTGGTGGAGCCATTCGGGAGGTCGACCACGGCCGGGTCGCGGGCAAGCGCCCACACGCCCAGCAGGGCGGCGGCCGGGAACGGCGAGGTGCTGGAACCCGAGGGGCAGCTTGCTCGGACACGCACGGTCGCGGCCGGATCGGTTGCCAGCAGCAGGACCGCCAGCCGGGGGACCTCGGCGTCCATGACCAAGCGCGCGCTGGCGTCCGGATCGACCGCGATGGCGCCCGAGTAGTCGGAGCGACACCCGGTCGGGTCGCTGGTCCGGCCGCGGATGCGGACTCTGCCCTCGAGACGGACCGTCGGTGGGTCGCCCGGACCGAAGGTGACCTTGAGGTCCCGGCCGGTCACCGTGAACGTGCTCTTCGCCTGGCCCAGCGACGCATCGACGTCGCCGTCGACGTCGACGAGCAGCCGGGGCCCGGTGCGGTAGGTCTCGGTGCGCTGCGCCAGGCCCCGGTTGGACGTGGACTTGAAGGTCACCTTGCCCTCCGCGCGGGGCTGGGTCGCCGCACGATAGGTGATGTCGGCCGGCGCATCGTCAGGCTCGTCGTTCGGATCGATCGACTCGACTCCCTCGAGGGTCGCTCGCACCGGCACCTCGATGTCACGGTCCTCCACGGCGTGATGGACGGTCACGCTGATCGAGGTGTCCGACCCCGCGAACACCTCGCGCCCGGCCGGGTCCGGGGTGACGGTCACGCACCGGGCTCGCCACACGGTTCGCGCCGCGTCGACCAGGCGGCTCACGCTTCCCAGCGCTGCGGCGGCGGCACCCTGGGCCGCTGCCAGCAGATCGGCGTCGCTGCCGTCGTCCTGGGTCTGGGTCGACGAGGTGGGCCGACCGTCGGCCCCGAAGCGCGCCGTGAAGCCCACGTCTGACGACGACGATCCGGTGGTCGTCCGCCGGGCCGCCAGGTCGGTGACGGTCTGCCCGATTTCGGCCCCGTCGGTCACGGTGGTGATGGCCGTCGCCGTGGCGTGCTCACGCGCCGAAGAGGAACCGCCGCCAGGGCGGCGGACGGTGAGGTCACTCTCCGCCTCGACGACCGTGTCCACGCGCCCGCCCGCGGCCGGGCAGGGGTTGATGGAGATCGCGACGCGCCCCCGATCGTCGATGCCGGCGACCGTCGCGTTCGAGGCGCTGTCCAGCACCTCCGAGTGCATCGTGAACTCGTAGCTGAGGTGGATCGTGCCGTTCTCGACGCGCAGCGCGTCGCTCAGCGTCGTCGTGTAGGACGTGAACCGACCGCCCCCCTCGAACGTGCCGGATGTGGAGATCGGGCGGCCGGGAAGCGTCGCGGTGCCCGGGACGGGGCGCCAGCCACCGATGAACGACTCGGCCGCTGCGGACGCCATGCCCCAGGTGAGGTTGAGGCCGATCTGGGCCTGGAGCATGGCCAGGGGACGGCCGCGATCGCCCTGCCCCGGGGGCGTACCCAGGCCATCCGTGGCGCCCGGGTCGGTCGGGAACGGCGGCTCCGCGAGGTAGCCGCCGAGCACCTCCGCGGCGATCGCGTCGAGCTGGTCCATGATTTCCGGTAGCTCCGGGTCGATGGCCGCCACACCGAGCGCCGCCCGCTCCCCGTGCCTGTGCGCGGCCTCACCCGCCGCGATCGCCGCGGGATCCTCGAGCGCTCCGGCGAGCGCATCCTCGACCAGGGGGTCCAGCGTCGTCGGTGACGCATCTGGCGAGGCGCCCGGCGACTGGGCCTGGGCGCCCGTCGCCCCCAGCGACCACATCAGGACGATCGGCAGCAGGATCCACGCTCGGGGCCGGATCGGGGGCATCGCGCAGCACCTCGGTCGCTCCGGGCCGATCCCGCGGCCGGGAGACGACGATGAGCCTACGCCCGATCCCCCGGACGGTCCAGGAGAACGAAGCGCTTGTCACTAGGGCGCAATCACGTTCCGCGAGCGCCGAACGGGGCTGCTGGTCGCGGGTCCCATGGCGGCCAGGCCTGGATCTCTTGCTGTGAAGCGCGCTACACGCGAGGTGGCTTGCTTTCCTGGACGCGGCGACCGTGCGGCGCGACGGTGGGCGCCTGGGGGTGCAGCCCGAACCGGATCGCCTGGTCCGACCACCCTGGATCGCCAGGCTTCCAGCGGTGCATCCTGGAGCCTTGGTCATCGACGTGGTCGATCGAACCATCGACACCCAGAACGAGCCTGCTGCCGTCCGTGAGTTCGGCCGCATGCGGCTTGAACCGGCGGCCTCGGGCCGCAGGCGTCCGTGGAGGCTGGCGCCCGCCGAGCTCGTCAGTCATGGTGCTGCTCTCCTGTCCGCGGAGCCCGAGCCTGGCGGCTCGGGCCCCGTGGCTGTTGTGACGAGCGATCGGCCTAGTAGTCCATGTCTCCGCCATAGCCGGCGCCGGCCGGGGCGGCCGCCCGGTGCTTCTCGGGCAGGTCGGTGACGAGCGCTTCTGTCGTGAGCACCATGGCCCCGATCGAGGCCGCGTTCTGGAGCGCCGACCGCGTGACCTTGGCGGCGTCCACGATGCCCTTCGCGAACATGTCGCCGTACTCCCCCTTGAGGGCATCGAAGCCATGCCCTGACTCGAGGCCCTTGACCTTCTCGACCACGACCTCGCCGTGGGCACCGGCGTTGTCGGCGATCTGGCGCACCGGCGCCTCGAGGGCGCGGCGCAGGATCCCGAGGCCGACCGCCTCGTCGCCCACGAGCTCGACGAGATCGAGGGCCGGGATGGCCTGCAGGAGCGCGACGCCCCCGCCGGCCACAAGGCCCTCCTCGATCGCGGCGCGCGTGGTCGAGAGCGCGTCCTCGATGCGGTGCTTCTTCTCCTTGAGCTCGACCTCGGTTGGCGCGCCGACCTTGATGACGGCGACGCCACCGGCCAGCTTGGCGAGGCGCTCCTGGAGCTTCTCGCGGTCGTAGTCGGACGTGGTCTCCTCGACCTGCGCCTTGATCTGGGTCATGCGACCCTTGATCTCCTCGGGAGAGCCGGCGCCCTCGATGAGCGTCGTGTCGTCCTTGGTCGCCACGACCCGGCGGGCATGCCCGAAGTCCTCCGGCGTGACGGATTCGAGCTTGCGCCCGAGCTCCTCGCTGATGACGGTGGCACCCGTAAGGATGGCCATGTCACGCAGCATCTCCTTGCGCCGGTCGCCAAAGCCGGGGGCCTTGACGGCGAGCACGGAGATAGTGCCCTTCAGCTTGTTGACGACCAGCGTCGCGAGTGCCTCGCCATCGACATCCTCGGCGACGATCAGCAGGGGCTTGCCCAGCTGGACGGCCTTCTCGAGGGACGGGATGAGCTCCTGGATGCTGGAGATCTTCTTGTCGGTGATGAGGATGGCGGCGTTCTCGAGAACGGTCTCCATCCGGTCGGGGTTGGTCACGAAGTAGGCCGAGATGTAGCCCCGGTCGAACTGCATGCCTTCCGTGTATTCCTTCTCGAGGCCGAGCGACTGGCCCTCCTCGACGGTAATGACGCCGTCCTTGCCGACCTTGTCCATCACCTCCGCGATGGTCTCGCCGACCTCCGGATCGGCGGCGCTGATCGCCGCGACGGCGCTGATCTGCTCGCGGTTGTCGACCGGCCGTGAGTTCTTCTTGAGCTCCGCGACGATGGCCTCGACGGCCTTGTCGATGCCGCGCTTGACGATCATCGGGTTGGCGCCGGCGGTGACGTTCTTGAGGCCCTCGGTAACGAGCGCCTGGCCGAGCACGACCGCGGTCGTGGTGCCGTCGCCCGCAACGTCGTCGGTCTTGGTCGCGACTTCCTTGAGGAGTTGCGCGCCCATGTTCTCGAACGGGTCCTCGAGCTCGATGTCGCGCGCGATGGTGACACCATCGTTGGTGATCGTGGGCGCCCCGAACTTCTTGTCGAGGACGACGTTGCGGCCCTTGGGACCGAGCGTCACCTTCACTGCGTCCGCGAGCCGGTCGACGCCGCGCTTCAGCGAGCGACGAGCGGTCTCGTCAAAAATGAGTTGTTTGGCCACGGGTGAGAGTTACCTCCTGGAAACAGAAAAGCCGCGTTGCGCGTGGGCGCCCGGCTAGCTGTTGACGATTGCGAGGATGTCCTTCTGGCTGACGATGAGCAGGTCCTCGCCCTCGACCTTGAACTCGGTCCCGGCGTACTTTGCGTAGAGCACGACGTCGCCTTCCTTGACGTCCATCGGCTCGCGCTTGCCCTCGTCGGTCAAGCGGCCGGGGCCGGCGGCGAGGATCTTGCCCTCCTGCGGCTTCTCCTTGGCCGTATCAGGCAGAACGATGCCCGACTTGGTCATCTCCTCGCGCGGAGTGGGCTGAATGACGACACGGTCGCCGAGCGGCCGAAGCTTCGTCGCAGTGGCAGTCGCCAACGCGTTACCCTCCTGGTGGTCCTGTGCGATGGCCGGTGCGCGTCCGCCTTGATTTGGGCCGGCGGGTCACGGCGCATGGCCGATCTTTGTGCATTTAGCACTCTCTGTCTGAGAGTGCTAGAAGGTTACGCAGTGCCGGGTGAGGTGTCAAGCGCGACGCCCTGCGCCTGCGTGGTTCGTGCACCCTGCGCACGACTCGTCCGGCGAACGATGACCGCGGGCCTGAATCTGGCGCTTAGTCGTGCACCCAGCGCATAGCCGGCCGCATGAGTCGCGGGCCGCCCGACGAGGGTGCCGTTGCACCACACGCATAACCTTCGACAGAGCAACGCCCACCACGAAAGCAAAACGCACGACAAGCATCGCGGAGGTACTGGCAGCATGACGTTCTCGATCGTGGCGCGCGACCCAGCGACGGGCGATCTGGGCATTGCCGTCGCGTCAAAATTCCTGGCCGTGGGCGCAGTCGTGCCCCATGCCCGCGCCGGCGTGGGCGCTGTCGCGACCCAGGCACTGGCCAACGTTCGTTATGGCGCGGACGGCCTGGCGCTCCTCGCCGCCGGCAAGAGCGCAACCGACGTCCTGGCCGAGCTGACGAGCAACGACGAAGGGCGCGACCACCGCCAGGCCGGCATCGTGGACGCGGCGGGCGGCTCCGCGACCTACACCGGCAGCGGCTGCATCACCTGGGCCGGCGGCCGAACGGCGGACGGCGTCGCGGCCCAGGGCAATCTCCTGGCGGGGCCGAGCGTCGTGGACGCGCTGATCGAGACGTTCCTCGCGAGCACGGCCGCGTTCCCGGAGCGACTACTGGCCGGGCTGGAGGCCGCGGACGACCAGGGTGGCGATCGGCGTGGCCGCGAATCGGCCGCGCTGCTCGTGGTCCGCGAAGGGGGCGGCTACGGTGGCGGCTCCGACCGCTGGATCGATCTGCGCGTCGATGATCACCCCGACCCGATGCGCGAGGTCGCCCGGCTGCTCGATCTGAATCACCTCTATCTCGATCGCCCGGCCGCGACCGACCTGGTGCCGATCGACGAAAGCCTGGCCAACGAGCTTAGGCAACGCCTGACGGCAGTCGGCTACGCACCCGACAAGCTCGACACGTCGAACAGCCTGGCCGAGATAGTCGAGCGCTCAGGGCTCACGCGAACCGGCGAGCCACGAGATCTGCCGGCGAACTGGGACGCGTCGTGGACCGGCGCGCTCGACGAGTGGATGTCCATCGAGAACCTCGAGGAGCGCGCGGCGGCAGGTGGCTGGATCGACCCGCGGGTGCTCGAATTCATGCGCGAGAAGTCGCCGGCGTGACGGTCGAGCGCCGGATCGAACGGCCCTATCGGGTCCGTTTCGACGAGGCCGGTCCGGACGGTTACCTGCGCGCGTCGGGCTTTCTGCGTTTCGCCCAGGACCTCGCGTGGGTCCATTCGGAGAGCGCGGGCTTCGACCGCGACTGGTACCGCGAACGCCGCCTGCTCTGGCTGGCGCGCGCGATCGAGCTGGACCTGCTCGCCCAGGTGCCGTACAGCCACGACCTCGACGTCTCGACCGAGCTGACCGGCTTTCGCCGCGTCTGGGCCCGCCGCCGGAGTGAGTTCAAACCGGCCGGCGAAGAACGCATCATCGCCGTGGCCATCACTGACTGGGTCCTGATCACCGAGGAGGGTCGGCCGGTCCGCCCGCCGCAGGAGATCCTGGACGTCTTCGGCTCCGATTTCGGAGAGTTCACACCCATGCGCATGGAGGCTCCGACTGCACCGGAGTCGGCCAGCGCGCGTGAGTTTCGCCCGCGGCGCAGCGAGCTCGACCCCATGGCGCATGTCAACAACGCGGCCTATCTCGACTACATGGACGAGCAGTTCCTGGGCCTGGAGCGCATCCGGCACGGGCTACCGGTGCCGCGTCGTTATCGGGCCGAGTTCCTCTGGTCAGCCGAGGCCGGCGCCAAGGTGATAGGCCGCGGCTGGAGCGAACACTCGGCCTGGCTGTACCAGTTATGGGGTGACGAGCGCGAGCTGTTCCGGGCGCGTCTCGAGACCGATCCGTCTAGCTGGGTGGGCGGCTGAAGACCCGGTCGTAGTTCGCGACCAGGCGGGCGCCGAGCTCTTCGGGGTCGTCGCCGCGCTGTTCCGCCAGCCAGCGTGCGGTGATCTCGACGAAACGCGGCTCGTTGCGCCGCCTGGGGGCGCCGGGCGGTGAAAGGTACGGCGAGTCCGTCTCGACCAGCAGCCGATCGGCCGCGGTTATCCGCGCTACCTCTGCGCTGGCCTCCTCCCCCGTCCTGAAGACGAGGCCGGAAAAGGACATCGCGACGCCCATGTCGATTGCACGCTCCGCGTAGTCGAGCGGGCCGGAGAAGGAGTGCAGCAGCGCAGGCGGCGCGCTGGCGTCGGCCAGCTCGCGCAACAGGTCGTCCTGGGCGTCGCGCTGGCCGGGCTTGGAGCGGCAGTGCAGGATTGCCGGCTTGTTGGTTTCCGCGGCGAGCCGCAGGTGGCGCCGGAGGTTGGCGATCTGGGCCTCGCGCGGCGAGAAGCCGCGGTCGTAGTCGAGGCCGGTCTCGCCAATCGCGACGACCAATGGGTCGGCGGCGAGCGCCGCGATCTTCGGCCAGTCGGCCTCAGACCCGTCCGCGACGTGCGGATGGATGCCGACTGATGCGTCTACGCCAAGCGTGCGGGCAAGCTCTATCGATGCGCGCGACGACTCGAGGTCGTAGCCCGGCGCCAGGACCCGTTCCACTCCTGCCTCGCGCGCAGAAGCGAGGACGTCGGCGACATCGGTCGCAAACGCCCCCGCCTGGAGATGACAGTGCGAGTCGATCAGCCTCACATTGCAGGCTGCGGCATGCCCTGGTAAAGCGCGACCTGGTTGCCCTCGGTGTCGTCGATCACCGCGTACCAGCCCATGTTCGGGATCTCAGTCTTGGGCTCGACCACCTTGCCGCCCAGCCTGGCGACTTTGGGCAGCACTTGGTCGATCGAGTCGACGTCGAAGTACACCCGCAGTTGATTGCCGACGGTCTTGCCGCGCAGCCCCAGGGCGCCGCCCGCCCGCTCGATCGCGCCGAAGCTGAAGAGCGGATAGTCCGCGAACTCCGGCATGTCACCGATCTCCCAGCCCAGCAGCTCGCTGTAGAAGCGCCGCGCGCGCGGCAGGTCGTCGGCCGGGATCTCGAGGTGTGTCAGTTGTCCGTGTGCCAATTCAGCACCTCCTTCACGACTACTACGAACCGGGTGCCTCGATTTCGACACGCGGGAACAGGATGTCCTGCGCTCCGACTTTCCCTCCCCCGCCCAGCGCACCCCAGGTGGCCTGCTCAGCCAGCGGTGGGCCGTCGCTGCCATTGGCCGCATACGTGTAATCGAGGCCCAGCTGGCTGTGCGCACTCTGTGCCGCGCCCGGCATGAAGGGCGCGCCGGCGAGCGCAACGACCCGGCAGGCCTCCAACAGGTCGGCCATCGTTGAGCGCAGTCGATCGGCCGCCTCCGCGTCGCCCGCCTTGGCAGATTTGTTGAGCGCCCAGGGCTGCTCGTCGTCGACGAAGCGATTGGCGTGACCGACGAAGTCCCACAGGGCTTCGAGCGCCTTGTGCAGCAGGTACGAGTCCATCTGTCCGGTGTACGACCCCCAGGCGGTCGCCCAAGCCGAGCCAAGCTCGCCCGTTGTCGCGGGCGCCGGCCGCTCGCCGTCCAGGAAGCGGCTCGTCATCGTGAGGGTCCGGTTGAGCAGGTTGCCAAAATCGTTCGCGAGATCGGCGTTGTAGCGGCGCACGAACGAGTCGTACGACACATCTGCGTCGCGATCGAATGGCACCTCGCGCAGCACGGCGTAACGGACGCCATCGATGCTCATCAGCTCGGCCATCGCGTCGGGATCGAGCACGTTGCCCTGGGTCTTGCTCATCTTCGCGCCGCCGCGGTCGAGCATGAAGCCATGGGCGAAGACCTGCTTGGGCAGCGCGATGCCGGCGCTCATCAACATCGCGGGCCAGTACAGGCAATGGAAGCGTGTGATGTTCTTGCCGATGACGTGCACGTCGACCGGCCACCACCTGGCGAACGCGTCGAGGTCGTCCGGAAAGCCGGCGCCGGTGATGTAGTTCGTGAGCGCGTCGAACCAGACGTAGATGCGGTGATCGGGGTCGGTCGGGAACGGGATGCCCCATTGGCCGCCGGCGCGGCTGATGGAGAAGTCGCGCAGCCCGTCCTTCAGCCAGCCCAGAACCTCGTTGCGGTAGTGCTCCGGCTCGCAGAACGAAGGGTTGTCGCGGTACAGCTGCTCCAGCCGGTCCTGGTAAGCCGAGAGGCGGAAGAACCAGTTCTCCTCTTCGAGCCACTGCAGCTCGAGGCTGGGGTGATCGGGGCAGCGCCCATCGACGAGCTGTTGGTCGGTCTTGAACTCGTTGTCGCCCGGGCAGTACCAACCGGAATAGGTGCCTTTGTAGATGTCACCGGAGGCCATGGCGCGCGTGACCATCTCGGTTGACGCCCGGGCGTGGTCGGCATCGGTGGTCCTGATGAATCGGTCGTAGCTGATGCCGAACTTGTCGAACGCCGCACGCCACGTGGCGGCCCACGGGTCAACGAGGTCGCGCGGCGTCACGCCTTCCTCGGTCGCCTTGCGCTCGACGTTCGCGCTGTGCTCGTCCATGCCGGTCAGGAAGCGCACGTCCTTACCCAGCATGCGCTGGTAGCGCACGATCGCGTCGGCGCCGATCGCCTCGAAGAGCGAGTGCAGCGCCGGCCGCGCGCTGGGATAGAAGATCGCGGTCGTGAGGTAGAAGCGCTCGCGCGCGCCGTCGGCGGTCATGGGGCGGCGATCGTAGCGGTTCCCCCTTCGTGTCCGCTGGCCGACAGATCTGGGCGTGAGTCAGCGACGGACGATCGGTCGAAATGTTGACCGCCCGTTCGTCGTCCCTTTGATGGTGCAGAGCGTTGCGCGAAGCGAGCATTTGCCCATCAACAACAGACAAGAGATGAAGCAGCCGGAACCCAACCGACAAAGGAGAACTCAGATGTCACGGATCCCCGGAGCGCTGGACTTCAATCCCAGCTTCTACCACCAGGAAGCCCTGCACGAGGCCGAGCTTCGCCGCAAGGAGCACGCAGCTCGCGCGGCGCAGGCGCACCACGGCACTCACGCAGTCGAGACCGTGGTTGGCAACTTCCGCCAGCACCTGGTCGCCGTGGCCGCAAGCGTGGTCACCGTCCTCGGAGTCGTCGCGCTGATCTAGCGCCCAATCGAACTCCTCCTCAAAGAAGCGCCGGTCCCATCACCAGGGCCGGCGCTTCAGTTTGGGTCGTTGGCCATCACCCTGGGTCGTTGGCGATCGCGGCGAGGACGGCCTTGACCTCGAATGGCGTAAGGCCAGGATGCTTGGAGAGGATCCGCGCCACGAAGCCGGCGACGTGGGGGGCGGCGAAGCTGTTGCCGGTCGCGACCGTAGTCGCACCGTCCTTCCAGCCGATCGGGACGTCGACTCCCCAGGCGCCCCACTCGACCGGCGGCGAAGGGTTGTAGAAGAACGTCTCAGGTTCCGGGATTGCGTGCGCGGCCACGGAGAAGACGCTCGAGAAGGTGGAGGGATATGAGAGGCCGGGCACATTGTTCACCGCGCTGACAAGGCATACGTGCCTGAAGTACGCCTCGTCGACGACCTCGTGGAAGAACGGGAAGAGGCGTTCGCTCTTGGACGAAAGCGAGAGGCTCATCACCTGGACGCCCTTCTCGACGGCGTACTCGAGCCCGCGCAGGAAGGCCACTCCTTTGCCCTTGAGGTCAGATCCGAGCACCCGCACGGAGTAGATCTCGGCCTCCGGCGCCAGGCCCACGATGATGCCCGCGCAGGCAGTGCCGTGGCCGTACAGGTCAACCGGCTCATCGGGCACTACGGTCGCCTCCTCGTCGACGATCTCGACCGCGACCGACTCGACCAGCCGGCCCTGCACTACAGGATGGCTGCCTTCCACGCCGGAGTCGAGGATCGCGACCTTCACCCCCTTGCCGGTGGCGCCGCCCCATGCCCATTTGCGATTGAGCTGCTTGAGCGTTGCGGCGCGAACCAGGTTGTGCCGCTCGTCGTCCGTAAAGGGCTCGCTCCACGCTGGGAGATCGAGTTCAGTCACCGCTGTCCGACTAGACGCTGCGGCGGCCGCGACCGGCGTGCGTGGCGAGGACGTCGAGGATGTCGCTCACTATGCGCAGCTCGCGGTCCGACAGGTCGCGCATCCTGGCAACGCGGTCGACCAGGCGCCAGAAGGGCGTGTCGGGGTCAGTGTCGAGCTCGGTGGTCGCGGCTGAGATGAGGATGTCGAGCTGCTCGTCGCTGACGTCCGCGCCACCGACACCAGCCAGCGCCGCGCGCAGCAACCGTTGGCTGTCGCGCTGCACGCGCGCGGCGCGGATCGCCGCCGCTGCCTGGCGGGCGAAGACCGCGAGCAGCTCCATGTCGCGCAGCGAGAAGGTCGGCGAGGTGTGCTTGTCGAGGACCTGCAGGACCCCGACCGTCGTCTCGGCATCGACCAGCGGCACAGCGGCGATAGAGCGCGGCACATAGCCGGTCTTCTCCGCGACGGTCTTGTCGAAACGAGGATCGGCCAGGACATCGCTCAGCGCCAGCGGCTGGCCGGTCGAGAAGACGAAGCCGACGATGCCCTTCGACGGGGGGACGGAAAGGCCTATCGCACCCGCTCCCTGGGCGCCCGCGGCGACCCTGAACTCGAGGCGGTCGGGGTCGCGTTCGAACAGCGCGATTGATGACGCCTCGGCCTCGAAGAGCATGACCGTCGCCTCGACGATCGTCTGGAGGAGCGCCTGCTCCGTGTCAGCGTCGAGGCGGCGGGCAACAGAAGACCGCCGCGCTGCCTGCCGTAAGGCTTCCAGCGCGGCGGTCAGGCCGGGATCGGTCATCCCGGAAAGGGAGGACGAAGCTAGTCCTTGCTGAGCCTGTGGCCCTCTGTGTCCTCGTCGTCGCCGCCGGCACCGAGCGCACCCTTGGCACCGAGCGCACCCTTGGCACCGAGCGCACCCTTGGCACCGAGCGCACCCTTGGCGCCGAGCGCACCTTTAGCGCTGTTGATGCCCATGCGGTGGCCTTCGGTATCCTCGTCGACCGGCGAAACGCCCTCGGCGCGGAACATCTTGGCTGGCCTGATTGGTCTAGGCATTGATGGAAACCTCCCTATGGTTGGCTGCCGTCCTGTTCGGCTGTTTTTCAGATTCGGGCACGGCGGCCGCCGCGGCAACCGACGAGCGGACAGGTGGACTGTCGAATACCCGACAGCATGAATGTCGGGCGAGCGCAGGTCTAGTCCCGAGTTCCCCCCTAATCAGCGTTCGGCGCGGCGGGCCAGCTCGTCGAGATTGCCGATTACCAGCGCGTCGGGCTCGATTCTGATCAGACCGTCCTCGACCAGCTCCGAGAGAAGCCGATTCACGCTCTGGCGGGTACCGCCGATCATCGCCGCGAGGTCGGACTGGGTGTAGGGCCATTCGAGGCGAATCTCGCCATGCGCGTCTGGTGCGGCCTCCAACGCCAGGCGGCTCAGGCGCATCGCCAGTCGACCGGCCAGATCGAGGAAGTGCAGCTCCTCCACGTGGCCGGTCAGGCGCCGCAGCTCGTGCGCCAACCCTGCCAGAAGGGCATCGCGCAGTCCGGGCAGCGTGTCGAGCAGCTCCATGAACACCGAGCGCGGTAGGACCAGCGTGTCCGAGGCCTCGAGCGCAGTTGCCGTTGCGGAGCGCGGCGCCCCGTCGAGAAGCGCGAGCTCGCCGAAGAAGTCACCTGGCCGCAGGGTGGCGATGATCGCCTCCTCGCCCTCGGCCGACGGCAGCAGGATCTTGACCGCGCCTGCGGCCACGATGTGGAGTGAGTCGCCGGGATCGCCCTGGTGCATGATCACCTCGCCGCGCCGGAAGCGGCGCCGGCGGAGCGTGCCTGCGAGGGACTCGAGGATCGAACGCGACCCGTGCGCGAAGAGCGGGCAGCGCGCCAGGACCTCAACCGCGAAGGTGTCGTCCAAGCCTACGAGACCTCCCCGGTGGCGCTCACGGTGCCACGGTGAACGTCAAGCAGCTTGTACGTCAAGCCCGGTCCCGATTCGACCAGCTCCAGGAAGGCCGCGCCCTCGAGCGCGACGAGCGTGCAATCGCTCAGCGCCACGACGGTCGCGGTCCGTGGCACGCGCGAGAGCAGGCCAATCTCGCCGAAGAACTCGCCACCACTCATCTGGCGCAGCACGCGGCTCGTTCCGTTCGCATCCGTCTGGGCGACCTCGACCCGGCCGTTGCCGATGACGTAGAAGAAGTCGGCCGGGTCACCCTGGCGGATGATCGTCGTCCCGGCCTTCACGTCGCGCAGCGTGGCGTGGCGCATGGCGGTCTCGATGCGGCCCGGCGGCAAACCAGCGAAGAGCGCCACGTCACCCAGCCGGCGGCGCAGGTCGTCGGGCGGCTGCTGGACTGCGTAGGCGCCGAGCAACACCAGGCCGACCACACCGGAGACGGCAATCGCGATGCCGGAGACGAGGAGCACGAGGCCGGCCTGGCCGGAGGCGATGATCGGGATGGCAAACGCGCCGGCCGCGTAGAACAAGACGTAGACCGTGTCGATCAGGCCCAGCGCTCGCCCGCGCACCGCGTCAGGCACGATGCGCTGGAGCAGCGTGGTCATGACGATCTCGACCAGCAGCGCGCCAGCCGACGCAAAGCCGAGCGCCGCCAGGGCCAGCGCGAAGTCCGGTACCTGGCCGAGCAGGGCCAGGCCCACGCCCAGGGCCGCTGCGCCAACGACCAGCGGCGGCCCCTGGCGGCGGCGCAGCACCAGCGCCCCGGCAATGAGCGCGCCTACGACCCCACCAACGCCAATGGCCGAGTTGAGCAGGCCGGTACCGGTCGCCTCGTCGATGTGGAAGACCTCGACCGACAGGATGACCGTCACGACGCCCATGCCGCCCCATACGAAACCGACGACCATGTTGAGCACCGTCAGGCCGAGCAGCGGCCGCGAGATCGGGCGGAGCGCGTTCATCAGCGGTTGGGCCTTGGTTGGCTCCGCTGCATCGGCCGCCGCCTCAGTCTTTACCCCCGGTTGCTTCGAGGGCAGGCCCAGCAGCACAATCGCGACGATCGCAAAGGTGAGCGAGTTGAGGACGAACGCCGCGACCAGCGAGCCGATGCTCAGCAATAGGGCCGCGACCGCGGGCCCGATGAAGAACGCCAGGTTGACCAGGCTCGACCACGCGCTGTTGGCCGGGCCCAGCTCTGACTCGTCGCGCACAAGCGAAGGCAGGTACGCGCCGATGGCCGGCCCGAAGAAGGCCGAGAAGCACGTCGCCGTGATGGCCAGCGCCACGATGATCCAGATCGACAGCTCCAGGTAGACCGCGGCCGCGATCACGAGCATGAGCAGGCCACGCACGATGTCGGTGAAGAGCAGGATCTTGCGCCGGTCGAAGCGGTCGGCCACGATGCCCGCCGGAATCGACAGGAGCACATACGGCAGGATGCGCGCGGCGCCGATCAGCCCCAGGGCAAGTGTGTCGCCGCCGGTGGCGTCCCAGACAAGCACCAGCAGCGCGACGAGGTACAGCCAGTCTCCAATGGACGACACGAACTCGCCGAAAAGCAGCCGTGACAACGCCCCGTTGCCGAGCACGCGCCGGTAGGCGGCGATTACTCCCATCGTCCCTCAGCTTGCTCTGACGGGCCCGCGCCCGGTGTCGGCCACTTTACAGGCGCCGTGTCGGCTCGCGCATTGACCCGCCGCGTGCGAAGGCCGATGCTGACGCCAGTGCGCTAGGTATGCAGATCACCATACACATGCAGGAAGGAGCCCAGGTTCAATGACCAAGGCGAAGGAAACGAAGAAGAAGGTTGCCGAGAAGCCCGGGCAGGAGTCCGACGTCGAAGGCCACAACATCTTCGCGACGCACGACTACTACACCACGCGCAACATCGAGCGCCGCAGCGAGCTGGACCGCGACATCCGCGATCGCCAGCGCGCCAAGGAAGCCGAGAACCGCAAGAAGGGGCAGCGCTAGAGCGCAGGCTCCTTTCAGCAAGACAAAAGCCGGGCCGCGAGGCCCGGCTTTTTCTATTGGCGCTGGGGCTTCCTACTCGCCGACCGATTCGTGCTCGGAGCGCTCTGCGTCGGGGGGTGCGTCGGGAGAAGCGTCGGCCATTGGGTCGGCCAGTGGGTCGGCCGTGTCACGGGGGCGGCGCAGGTCGGCCGCGACCTCCTTTGATCGCGCGGCGATCTTCTGGCCTGCACTCTCGGTCATGCCGGCGGCCCTGTGGGCCAGCGGACCGGCCTTCTCGCCGGCAATCGCGGCCAGCTCTGCCGCCTTTGCGGCAACCTCGCGCATGACCGGCGCGGCCTGGGTGGCCAGCGTGTCGATCATCTGCTGGAGCTGAACCAGCATCTCGCGGCCGGCGCGGGGCCGCTCGGCATCGGCCATGGGCTCGTTGTTCGGGTTCATGTTTTCGTCCATGCACCGATTCTAAGCCCGGGGGCGATAAGCCCCCCTTAATGGCGGAAATGGCGCGTGCCGGTCATCAGCATCGCCGCGCCGGCGGCGTCCGCGGCCGCGATCACCTCCGCATCACGCTGGGAGCCGCCGGGCTGGACGAACGCCGTCACGCCGGCCCCCGCGCAGACCTCGAGCGCATCGGGGAACGGGTAGAAGGCGTCGCTCGCGCAGACCGCGCCCGCGGCGCGCTCCGGTCCGGCCTTCGCGACCGCCAGGCGGGCGCTGTCGACGCGGCTCATCTGGCCGGCGCCCACGCCGACCACCGCGCGGCCCTTGACCAGCACGATCGCGTTCGATTTGACGTGGCGGCAGACGCGCCACGCCAGATCGAGCGCGGCGCGTTCTTCGTCCGTTGGCGCGCGCCTGGTCGCGGCCGTCCAGCTCTGTGGGTCATCAGGCGCGACGTCGGCCTGGGTCATGAGCAGCGCGCCCCCTGCGCTGCGCAGCTCCATGCCGGGGAGCGGCGGCGCGCCGAGTCCCGGATCCAGGAGCAGGCGCAGGTTGGGCTTGCGAGCCAGGATCTCGCGCGCTTCCCTCGTCACCTCCGGGGCGGCCACGACCTCCAGGAAGATCGACGTAAGCTGCTCGGCGAGCGCCGCGTCGACGGCCCCGGTCAGCGCCACGACGCCTCCGAACGCGCTCACTGGATCCCCGGCCAGCGCGCCCTCCCATGCAGCCGCGAGATCGTCCGCCTCCGCGACGCCGCACGGATTGGCGTGCTTGACGATCACGCAGGCCGCGCCGCGCAGGTCTCTTGCCAGACCAGTCGCAGCGGCCGTGTCGAGGATGTTGTTGTAGGAGAGCGGCTTGCCCTGCTGAAGCAGCGGCCCGTTCGCGAAGGCACCCGGCGCCAGGTCGACACCGCGCGCCAGGTAGAGCGCCGCGGACTGATGCGGGTTCTCGCCATAGCGCAGCTCCTCGGCGCGCTCCAGGTCGAGCGACATGCGCCCTGGCTGCTCGGTGCCCGTCCCCCAACGGCGCGACAAGGTGTCCGCGATCAGCCCGTCATAGGTGGCAGTCAGCCGGAACGCGGCCGCGGCCAGCTCGCGCCGCAGCTCGTCTGACAGCCGGCCACGGTCGCGCAGCTCGGCCACGACGTCCTCGTACTGCGCGGGGTCGGTGACGATGCCGACGTTGGCATGGTTCTTTGCCGACGCCCGCACCAGCGTCGGCCCGCCGATGTCGATCTCCTCGATCAGGCCGTCGTCATCGATGTTCGGCCGCGCTGCCGCTTCCGCGAAGCGATACAGGTTGACGACCACGAGCTCGAATGGATCGATGGCCGCAGCGGCCAGCTGGCGGCGGTGCTCGGCTGAGCGCACATCGGCCAGGACGCCCGCAGCAACGCGCGGGTGCAAGGTCTTGACGCGCCCGTCGAGCATCTCCGGAAATCCGGTGACGCTGGCCACATCGATCACGTCCACGCCGGCGTCCCGCAGCGCGCGCGCCGTGCCGCCAGTTGAAACAAGGTCGAAACCGAGGTCCGCCAGGGAACGGCCCAGCTCGACGAGACCGCTCTTGTCCGAGACCGAGAGCAGCACCCGTCGCGGCCGCGGCAGCTCACCGGCGATCGCCTCGTCGATGAGGACGCGACCGTCGTCGATGCTGATCCCACCGGCTAGTGCGAGAGCCACGACGCGCGGCAGCAGCTGGTGTTCGAGCGCACGGATGCGCGGCAGCAGATCGGTCAGGGCCTCGCCTTGGGGAAGCGGCAGCGGCTGCTGGGCCACGATCGGCCCGCCGTCGAGCGACGAGTCCACGATGTGAATCGTCACGCCGGTGATCCGCGCGCCGCCGGCAAGCGTGTCGCGCACCGGATGGGCGCCCGGGTATGAGGGCAGCAGCGTGGGATGGATGTTGAGAATCCGCTCGGGGAACGCGCCAAGAGTGCGATCACCGAGCACCCGCATCAGCCCGGCCAACACCACCCAATCCACGCTGGCGCCGATGAGCGTCTGCGCGAGTGCCGCATCCCAGCTCGCCCGGTCGGGGTAGTCGGAAGGCGCCGCCAACGCCGTGGCAATGCCCTCCGCGGCGGCGAACTCGAGCCCGGGGCACGGCCGATCGGCGAATACCAGGCCAATCGTGCCACCCAGCAGTCCGCGCTTCTCCGCGCGACGCAAGGCGCGCAGGTTCGAGCCGGCGCCCGACACGCCGACGGCGATGCGGCCGGTCACGCCTCTACGTAACGGCTGCCGCCGAGCTCGTCGACCGGGCGCACATGTCCGATACGCCACGCTTCGATCCCGCGAGCCTCGAGGTGCCCGACGACCGTGGCCGCCGCATCTGGCTCCACGATCAGGGTGAAGCCGATGCCGCAGTTGAACGTCGCGCGCATCTCTGCCCCATCCATGCCGACGGCGTGGGCGACGGTATCGAAGATCGCCGGCTGCCGCCAGCTTGTCGGATCGACGCGCACCCCAAGTGCTGGTCCAACCCCACGTGGCAGGTTGCGCGCCAGCCCGCCGCCGGTGATGTGCGCCATGCCGTGGACGCCGCCCACGCCGAGCACGGCGCGGGCGTAGAGCCGCGTGGGTGTGAGCAGCTCGTCGGTCAACGCCAATCGCCCGTCATCGACGAGGCGCCGGATCAGAGAGAAGCCGTTCGAATGCAGGCCAGACGAAGCGAGCCCAATCACTACGTCGCCGGCCCGCGCCGCGGACCCATCTATCACCGCGTCGCGCTCGACGAAGCCGACGCAGAACCCGGCCAGGTCGAACTCGTCGTGACCCATCAAACCCGGATGCTCGGCCGTCTCCCCGCCCAACAGCTCGCAGCCGATCTCTGCGCATGCAGCTGCGATGCCGCCAACGATCTCGGCCACACGCTCGGGCAAGATGCGTCCGACGGCGACGTAATCCAGGAAGAAGGACGGCGCCGCCCCGTGGCACACGACGTCATCGGCACACATCGCGACGAGATCCTGGCCGATCGTGTCGTAGCGGCCCAGCCGGCGCGCGATGTCGGTCTTGGTCCCTACCCCATCGGTGGCGCTCACAACGAGCGGCTCGCGCATCCCCGGGGGAACCGCCGCGATCGAAGCGAACTCGCCGCTCAGCGATTGCGCGTGGCGGCGCATCAACGCCACCGCGCGCTCGCCCGCGTCGATGTCCACGCCTGCCTGGGCATAGGCAGTGCGGGTCATCGGCCGACCACCGCCACTGCAGCGGCCACAGGCTCCTCGTCGCGCTCGAGCACCAGCTTGTGGTTGCCCGGGTCGTAGGGCACGGGAACCGGGTACTGGCCGTCGAAGCAGGCGAAGCAGAATCGCTCACGCGGCAGGTTGATCGCGTCGAGCACGCCGCCGATGCTCAGGTAAGACAGCGAGTCGGCGCCGATGAAGTCGCGGATCTCCTCAACCGATTTGGCCGCTGCGATCAGCTCGGTCTCAATCTGGGTGTCGATGCCGTAGAAGCACGGGTGGTAGATGGGCGGGGCGCTGATGCGCACGTGGACCTCGCGCGCCCCGGCGCGGCGCAGCAGGCCGACGATCTGGCGCGTGGTGTTGCCGCGCACGATCGAGTCGTCGACCACGACGAGGCGCTTGTCGCGGACCTGCTCGCGCAGCGCCGACAGCTTGACCAGCACTCCGCGCTGGCGGAGGCCGTTTGACGGCTGGATGAACGTGCGCCCGGCGTAGCGGTTGCGGACCATGCCCTCGCGGTATGGGATGCCGCTCGCCTCGGCATAGCCGGCAGCGGCCGGTGCGCCCGTGTCGGGGACCGGCATCACCAGGTCCACATCGGCCGGCGCCTCGCGCGCAAGCGCCTCGCCCATGCGCCGGCGTGCTTCATACAGGTTGCGGCCGAGCATGTACGAGTCGGGCCGGGCGAAGTAGATCAGCTCGAACACGCACAGGTTCTCGCGGCCCTCCGCGAACCGCACGGAGCGAGGCCCACCGGGCTCGCCCAGGACGACCATCTCGCCCGGCTCGACATCGCGCACGAACTCGGCACCCAGGACATCGAGCGCCGCTGTTTCTGACGCGAGGACGTAGCCGGTCGCGCCGTCGGGCATGGCCAGCGTGCCCAGCACGAGCGGCCGGAAGCCGTACGGATCGCGCACCCCGATGACCCGCCCCTCGTCCATCACCACCAGCGAGTACGCGCCGCTCACCCGCGGCAGGAGCGCGAGCAGAGCCTCAACCAGATCCTCAGCCGGCTCGAGCGCCAGCAGCGCGGTGAGGAGCTCTGTGTCCGTCGTGCCGACGAGACGCGCCTTGCCACCGGGCAGCGCCGCGAGCAGCTCGCGCGTGTTGACGAGGTTGCCGTTGTGGCCCACCGCGACGGTGCGCCGAGGGCCCATGCGCAGAGTCGGCTGGCTGTTCTCCCAGATCGTTGAGCCGGTCGTCGAGTAGCGGCAGTGGGCGATTGCCAGGCCGCCGCGCAGCGACTCGAGGCGGTGCTCCTGCAGCACCTGGTCGACGTGGCCCAGGTCCTTGTAGACCATCACACCGCGGCCGTCCGTGACGGCGATGCCCGCCGACTCCTGGCCGCGATGCTGCAGGGCGAAAAGCGCCGTCGTCGCAAGCGGCGCCGCCTCGTGACCCGGCGCGTGGACGCCCACCACCCCGCACATCCGGGCTAGCCCTCGCCCATGACGCGCGGCAGCGCCTGATCCCACGCCCGGCGCAGATCAGTGAGCGCGACGTCGAGCTCATCGGCGACACCAGCGCCGCGTTCCTCAGCCGCGCCCGTCGCCCCAACACCGACGAGCCTGATACGCAGACGTGAGCCACCGACCGACCCGAGCTTGCGGCAGGCGACGCGCAGGCCTGATGCGACCTTGACCAGCGCCGACCAGCGCTCCGGTTTGATCGTTACGACCGCCCGACTCGGGCTCTCGCCGAACAGCACCACGGCCGGTGCCAAGGCGACGGCCACCTGCAGGTCGGCGCCCAGGTCGCCCCAGATGGCCGCTTCGGCGATAGCGACAGCGAGGCCGCCGCCGCTCACGTCGTGCGCTGATTCGAGGAGGCGCGCGGCGGCGGCGCGGCGCAGGACCTCGTGCAGCGCCAGCTCCCGGGTCATCTCGAGCGACGGCGGCCGGTCATCCGGCGCGGCCCCCGCGATGAGCTCGTACGTGGAGCCGACGAGGCCCGGCCCGCCTTCGCCCAGTAACACCACGATGTCGCCCTCACTCTTGAACGCGGGCGCGACGAGCGTGGCGATGTCATCGATCACGCCCACAACGCCGATCTGCGCGGTGGGCGCGATGCGTCCGAGCGGCGATTCGTTGTACAGGCTGACGTTGCCGCCGGTGATCGGAATCGCCAGCGCAATGGCCGCGTCGCGCAGGCCGCGAACCGACTGCTCGAGCTGCCAGTACGCGTCGGGCACCCCGGGATCGCCGAAGTTGAGGCAGTTGGTGATGCCCAGCGGTCGCGCGCCTGTGACGGCGATGTTGCGCGCGCACTCGGCGACCGCGAGGCTCGCGGCGAGCGCCGGGTCGTGCAGCGCGACGGCCGGCTGCGAGTCGGTCGCGACCACGATCGCGCGCTTGGTGCCCTTGATGCGCAGCATGCCGGCGGCCCGCTCGCAGCCAGCCACGGTGTCCGCGCCAACGGTCTGGTCGTACTGCGTGGTGACCCACGCGCGGCTGCCCAGGTTGGAATGACCCAGCAGTGCTTCCAGCACGGCCGCGGGGTCCATGCCCCGTTCGGGCAGGCCATCGTGCGCCAGCGGCGTTTCGCCCGGCGCGGGCGCGGAGCGGCGTCGCTCCGGCGGAGATGAAAGCCGTGGGATCTCGATGGATTCGCTGGCGAGCGCCCGCGCCGGCACGCGCGCGATCTCCTGGCCCGCGTCCACGACAACGACATCGCCGTCGCCCGTGACTTCGCCCACCACAGCCGCCGGTAGCCCCCAGCGACGGCACACCTCGAGCACCTCATCGAGCCGCGCCGGCGTGACGATGGCGAGCATCCGCTCCTGGCTCTCGCTGATCATCACCTCGAAGGGCGCCATGCCCGCCTCGCGCCGCGGGACCGCTGCGAGGTCGACGCGCATCCCGGTCCCACCGCGGTCGGCGAGCTCCGACGCCGCGCACGTCAGGCCGGCCGCGCCCAGGTCCTGCAACCCCTCGAGCAGGCCACGCTCAACGAGCTCGAGCGTCGTCTCGATGAGCAGCTTGCCGGCGAATGGGTCGCCCACCTGGACGCTGGGCCGCATCTGCGCCGACGCTTCGTCGAAGTTGGCACTCGCGAGGACGGACGCGCCGCCGATCCCGTCGCGGCCGGTCGTCGAGCCGTAGAGCACTGCCAGCGAACCGGGCGTCGGCGCCGCGGCGTGGGCGATGCGGTCCTCGGGAAGCACGCCCACGCACATCACGTTGACCAGCGGGTTGCCGGTGTAGGTCGGGTCGAACGTCAGCTCCCCGCCGATTGTCGGGACGCCGACGCAGTTGCCGTAGCCGCCCACGCCGTGGACGACGCCGTTGACGAGCCCGCGCGTCG
>DATBRX010000051.1:0-4018 GCA_036560085.1 Candidatus Limnocylindrales bacterium | reverse complement strand
CGCAGCGGCGAGCTGATGATGATCGGCGGCGCCCAGGGCACCGGCAAGACCACGATGGCCCTCCAGATCGCGCGCAACATCGCGCAGAGCGGCCAGGCCAACGTGCTCTATATCTGCTTCGAGCACGACGAGGAATACCTGCTCAACCGGCTGATGGCCATGGAGTCCGCGCTCGCCGGGGCCATGCCACCGGATAGGAACCGGAGCATCCGCATCCAGGACGTGCGCCGCGAGGTGCTGGGCACGTGGCTCGCCCAGGGCGGCCAGGACAACGCGGACCTGCGCGGCAACCCGCGCCTGCGGCCGGCCCTCGAGCGCATCAGCCGCTACGGCCAGGGGCTGTTCCTGCTGCGCGGCTCGCACGCGCATACCACCGCGCCGAACCTGCGCACGATGATCGAGGGCTATCGCCGCGTGGCGCCGGGCCGGCCGCTCGTTGTCTTCATCGACTACCTGCAGCGCGTCCCGGCAGTGCCCGACCCGCCGACAGAGACCGAGCGCGTGACGAACGTCGTGGCCGCGCTCAAGGACCTGGCGCTGGGCCTGGGTGTCGCGGTCGTGTGCATCGTCGCTGCCGATAAGGAGGGCCTGAAGGCAGCCCGACTGCGCAATCACCACCTGCGCGGGTCATCGGCCCTCAACTACGAATCGGACGTCATCCTGATCCTGAACGAGAAGTACAACATCGTCGCCAAGGTGAACATCGAGTTCAACCCGCACCAGGCACAGCGCTTCCGCGACTGGACCATCCTGACCGTGGAGAAGAACCGCTCAGGTCGTGACGCGGTGGACCTTGAATTCGAGAAGCACTTCGAGTTCTCGTGCTTCGACCCGGAAGGGCGCCAGGTCGTGGAAAAGCTGATCGAGGAGCGCCTCTACAACGACTGACCTGCCGGGCTTCAGCCGGGCAGAGCGCTAGTGGAGCTTGTCCTGCCAGTCGTCCGGAACCCGTCCCGCCGGGCCGGGTGCGGGCTGCGTCACGGGATGAGCGTGCGGCGGCGCGAGGTCGGGCCCATCCACGAAGTCGTCCTCGAAGTAGTCCCAGAACCAGTCCTCGCCTAGCTCGAAGCTCTGAGCGACGCGGTGACCCGTGAGATGGGCGTGCTTCGAGCCGTGCTGCGAGGGCGATGAGTCACAGCAGCCCACGTGACCGCACCTGGCGCAGCGCCGCAGGTGGAACCACCAGCCATCAGGCGTGGCGAGGCACTCCACGCAGCCCTCGCCGCTGGGCGGCACCGTGGTTTCGAACTGTTCCTCGTCCATGCCCGCCGGATGCTACGGGTTGCGCGCCGCTAGTGCACCAGTGCTCGCCGCCCATGGGGCACCGCATCGATGCTCAACCTGCCGTCCACCAGCGAGAAGAGCGGCAGATCGAGGCCGTTGGGATCCGCGGCTGAGATCTCGTCGCGCAACCACGACATGAGCGCGCGGTCTGCGTCGTGGGGCGCGGCCAGGAGCAGGTTGCGCATGGGCGCCATGAGGAGCCGCGGCTGGTCGCCGTAGCGCTCGACTATCACGTCCTCCAGCAGCAGCAGGCCCGACGCGAGGCCGCCGTGCGACTGGTACCACCACACGGGCACGTCATCGATCGGCTCGTACGCCATCTCGAAGTGGCCCTCGGCCTCTATGACATTGCGCAGGTTCGAGAGTGCGATCTCGAACGCCTCGGTCTCGCTGACCGACCACGAGTCGAGCAGGGGTGCGCTGACGTACAGGAAGGCCGGGCCGATGTCGGCGCCGAGGGCGACGTCCAGCCCGGGCGGCAGCCGCCGCACGACCGGTGCGGTCATGCCCGGTGGCAGCGGCCTACGACGGATGAAGACCGGCCGCAGCTGATCGCGCAGCTCCGACCACGGCAGTTCCGGCGACAGGCCGTCGAGCGCTGCGCGAACCTCCTCGGGGCGCGGCATCACGATGCCCGACTCATCGTCATGCCGCCGCCGACGCTCGCGCGCCCTCCGTCCGTTCATGGCCGGCCATGTTGATTCGCGCCACTTGGCGGCGCCTTATCAGCCGCTCACCGTAGACTTGCGCGAGTGGAGATGAGTCGCAGCGCGACGGGCCTGGCACGGCCCGAGGTGCTCTTTCTGGACGTGGGCGACACGCTCATTCGCGCCCACCCGTCGTGGGCCGGCGTCTACCGCCAGGGCCTGCTCGAATCGGGCATCGACATCGGCGAAAAGGACCTCGAGCGTGCGCTGCTGCAGGAGACACAGGCCGGTGGCTGGTGGCTCGACGAGACGCCGTTCGAGCCAAGCGAGGTCAAGTCGTTCGAGACAGTCGTGGCCTTCGATGCGGCCGTGCTGGCGCGGCTTGGTTATCCCGATCTGGCTGAGGACACCTTTCGCCGCATCGAGGACGCTTTCGCCCGACGCTCCGCCTGGTACGTCTTCCCGGACGTCAACCCGGCCCTCGACGCCCTGACAGGCGCGGGCATCCGGCTGTGCGTCATCAGCAACTTCGTGTGGGGCGCGCCGGAGCTGATCCACGACCTGGAGCTGGCGCGCCACTTCGAGAAGCTCGTCATCAGCGCGCGCGTCGGCTTCCAGAAGCCCAACCCGGGCATCTTCCGGCACGCGCTCGAGCAGATGGGGGTCGCGCCAGAGCGCGCGATGCACGTCGGTGACTCGTATCGCGCCGACGTCATGGGGGCGCGGCGGCTCGGCATTGCCGCCGCGCTCATCGCGCGCGGCCTGGACGACCCGGTGCGGCTGCGCGATGAGCATTCCGATCCTGACCTCGTGGTGCTGACCGATCTCAACGACCTCCTCGAACTGTTCGCGATCGAGCGGCCCGTCGCGTCACCGGCCTAGCCATTTCCAGTCAAACCGGCCGCCCCGACCGCGACGCGTGGCGGCTGTTCGTCGCCGCACCAATGCCCGCGGCCGCGGCCGAGGAGGCAGCGGCCGCCATGGCCGCACTGCGGGGTCGCCACCCCGACACGCGCTGGCTGCCGCCGCACAAATTCCACCTGACGCTTGTCTTCCTGGGCCAGACCGCGTCGCGCGACGTCCAGCGCATCGCGGCAGTGACCGCCGCCGTCGCCCAACGGCATCGCGCCTACCAGGTCGTTACCGGGGATGGCGGCGGCCGCGTCCACTCCCAGCGCGGCGGCGTGTGCTGGCTGCGCCTGGCGGAGGGCGGCAGTGAGACAGCACAGCTGGCGCTCGATCTCGATGCAGATCTCGGCAGCGCGACGTATGACGCCACCCACACGCCCCATCCCCACCTGACCCTGGCGCGCGGCATCGACCGGGCCACGCTCGAGGACGTTCGCTCAACAGCGCGCGGCCTGACCTTGCGCTGGACCGCGGATCGGGTCGTGTTGTTCCGTTCATATACCGACCCGGCAGGATCCATCTACGAGGAGCTGGCCGATTTTGCCCTGCGCGGATCTCGAACGGTTGACTAGCGGCCGTCAGTCTGCCTAGACTCGTCGCTCAACTGAATACGGGCTTTGAACGGGATTAGTAGCCGGCGGCCCTTCGATGCAGAGACCCGGCGGTTGGTGTGAGCCGGGACGAAGGCAAAGGCGAATGGCCCCGTGAGCCCCGGACCGAAAGTTCGGCTTGACTGCCAATGCGGCGGAGGGGGCGAGTCGAGCGAGTAGGCTCCGGCGCAGAGCGCCAGCGTTATCAGGGCGGCACCGATCGAGCGTGTGGCTCCGTCGGCAGGCGAGTGCGGCGGGCACACATCAGTTGACCGCCGAAAACGGGTGGTACCGCGGAAGGACCGGCCTTTCGTCCCGGCAGGACGAAGGCCGGTTACGTGTTTTCGGCCCCGGAACGAGGCCGAAGCAAAGCGGAGGTACCACCGAAATGGGCTCGAACAGCGAGCGCACCAAGTTCATGCTCGGTGAGGAGCAGATCCCCAGGGCCTTCTACAACATCGTGGCGGATCTCAAGGAGCCGCCCCCACCACCGCTCCATCCCGGAACGGGCCAGCCCATCGGTCCCGCGGACCTGGCGCCGCTCTTCCCGATGGAGCTCATCAAGCAGGTCGTGAGCACCGATAGGGA
>DATBRX010000050.1:0-2159 GCA_036560085.1 Candidatus Limnocylindrales bacterium | reverse complement strand
TGGAGCTTGGTCTTGCTCAAGCCCCGTGACAGCGCTTGTACTTCTTGCCGCTGCCGCAATAGCAGAGGTCGTTGCGTCCCAGCTTGGGTCCGGCGGCGGCCTTGGGTATGGCGCCGCGCGCCGCCCCAGCGGCCGCAACCTGCTCGCCTGCCGAGTACTGCATCTCACGGGGCCGCTCGCCCTTGAGACCGCTCAGCGCGACACCGGCTGCAGCGCCGACCTGCGGAGCCACGCCGGGCCCTGGCGCGGGCGCCTCGCCGGCATGGAACGTCCCATCCGAATGGACGTGCCCGCCCTCGACGGGCGTGATCCGGTCCGCCGCCGATCCATTGCCGTCTGTCCCGGTCGAGTTGAATTGGTCTGGAACCGGCATCGGGAAGGTCTGCGCCGGTGCCTGCTGTGTGACCTGCACGCGGAAGATCGTGTTCGCGACCTGGCGGCTGATGAAGCCGCGCAGCTCCTCGTACAGCTTGAAGGCCTCGCGTTTGAACTCGTTCAGCGGATCGGTGCCGCCGTAGCCGCGCAGGCCGATACCGCGCCGCATGTCGTCGAGCTCGGTCAGATGGTCGACCCACAGCGAATCAATGGAGCGCAGCAGCACCAGCCGCTCGACCTGGGCCCACACGTCCGCGCCCAGCTGCTGCTCGCGCTGCTCCAGGGTGCGATCGACCGCGTCGCGCAGGTGCTCGAGCAGGCCTTCGCGTTCGGTGAACTCGGCCAGGCCATCGCCATCGAGATCGTCGCCGACCAGGCCCATCTGGGCGAGCTCGCGCGCCAGGCCGTCGTAATCCCAGTCCTGCTCCGGCCCGGCCAGGTGGCCATCGACGAGCGCCTCGATCTCGCCTTCGATGAAGTTCCGGACCGTTTCGGTCAGGTCCTCGTTGTTGAGGACCTTGTCGCGCTCGGCGTAGATCGTCTCGCGCTGCTTGTTGATGACGTCGTCGTATTCCACGACGCGCTTGCGGATGTCGAAGTTGTAGCCCTCGACCCGGGTCTGGGCGCTCTCGATCGTGCGTGAGACGAGGCCGTGCTCCAGCGAAACGTCGCCCTGGAGGCCCATGCGCTCCATCAGGCCCGTCACCCGCTCCGACGCAAAGCGCTTCATGAGGCTGTCTTCGAGCGACAGGTAGAAGCGCGACGAGCCCGGGTCACCCTGGCGGCCGGCGCGGCCGCGCAGCTGGTTGTCAATGCGCCGCGCCTCGTGGCGCTCTGTGCCGATGATGTGCAGACCGCCCGCCGCGACCACCCTGTCGTGGTCCTCCGCGGTCGCTGCCTTGGCGTTCGCAAGCGCCTCTTCGTAGACTTCGGGCGGCGCCTCAGCCGGGTTGATGCCGCGGCGATGGAGCTCGGCCGAGGCCATGCCCGCCGGGTTGCCGCCGAGCAGGATGTCCGTGCCGCGGCCCGCCATGTTGGTCGCGATGGTCACCGCGCCCGAGCGGCCCGCCTGGGCGACGATCGGTGCCTCCTTCTCGTGGAACTTGGCATTGAGCACCTCGTGCTTGATGCCGCGCCGCTTGAGCATCTCGGACAGGACTTCGCTCTTCTCGACGCTCGTCGTGCCCACCAGCACCGGCCGCCCGGCCTCACTCATCTCCGCGATCTCGTCGATGAGCGCGTTGAACTTGGCGTCCTCGCTGCGGTACACCACGTCGGTGTGGTCCTCGCGGATCATCGCCCGGTGGGTCGGGACTGCGACCACCTCGAGGCCGTAGATCTTGTAGAACTCCTCGTGCTCGGTCATGGCCGTGCCGGTCATGCCCGACAGCTTCTGGTAAAGCCGGAAGTAGTTCTGGAAGGTGATCGTGGCGAGCGTCACCGACTCGCGCTGGACGCGCAGCCCCTCCTTGGCCTCGATCGCCTGGTGCAGACCCTCCGACCAGCGCCGGCCGGGCATCTTGCGCCCGGTGAACTCGTCGACGATCACGATCTCGCCGTTCTCGACGATGTAGTCGCGGTCGCGCTGGTAGAGCGCGTGGGCGCGCAGCGCCTGTTCGAAGTGGCGCGCCAGGCGTGGATCAGTGTCGAAGAGGTTGTCGATCTTGAGCAGCCGCTCAATCTTGGAGATGCCCTCTTCCGTGGGGGCGACGGCCTTCTCCTTGAGATCGACGAAGAAGTCGCCGCCCTCCTCCGCTCCTTCGGGCCGCTTCTGGAGTCGCGGC
>DATBRX010000049.1:0-12164 GCA_036560085.1 Candidatus Limnocylindrales bacterium | reverse complement strand
GCTATCACCCGGGCGAGCTGAACGTCCGCATGGCCGACGTGCTGGTGATCAACAAGGTCGACAGCGCGTCGCCCGAGGTCCTCGAGACGCTCGAGGCCAACCTGCGCGAGCTCAACCCGCGCGCGACCATCGTTCGCGCTGAGTCGGAGCTGACGCTCGTCGGCGACCCGATCGCGGGCAAGAGTGTGGTCATCGTCGAGGACGGCCCCACGCTGACCCACGGCGAGATGACCTTTGGCGCCGGCGTGGTCGCCGCGCGGCGCTTTGGTGCCGCGACGCTGGTCGATCCCGAGCCGGTGTCGGTGGGTTCCATTCGCGCTGTGCTGGAGAAGTACCCCAAGCTCGAGCCGCTCGTTCCCGCGATGGGCTACGGGGCCGACCAGACGCACGAGCTCGAGCAGACGCTCAACGCCTGCGACGCGGACCTCGTGCTTTCAGCCACGCCGATCGACATCACTCGTGTGCTGACGCTCAACAAGCCCGTCACGCGGGTGCGCTACGAGCTCAAGCAGGTTGGCGGGCCGGCGCTCGAGGACCTGCTGGCGCCGATCGTGGCGCGCGCCCGCCGCCCTGCCGGCGTCGCCTAGCCATACGCTCCAACTTGGAGCATTAACCCGGCACTCGGCCGACATCTGGACCGCAACTGACGGGACACCGCGTCCATCGACGCAACTGGATGGCACCAACGCGGCCTTGCGCGCGCAGGCGGGGCGCTATGTCAACTCGCAGATCGTCGAGTTGGCCTAGTGCTTTGGTGGCGCGCATCTGACGCTGCCAGGAATGGTTAGGCGCCTATTACGCTCGCTATTGGAGCGTATAACCAGCCGCCCCGGCTTGTCGCGCCATTACCGCTCGCCAGACGAGCATTTGGCCGTGCGCCTCAGGAGGCAATCAGCAGGACCAGCGGGTAGCGCGTCGGGCTGAGCAGCGATTGGGTACCCGGCGACGGGACCGTGGGCGGGAACGTCGTGCCGTCCTCGGTGAGGATGTCGTGGCAGAGCAGGCACGTCCGGTCGGAGCGCAGGGCGTGGCTGATTGGCAGTCCGCCGACTTGCTCGCCCTGGTGGCATGCCCGGCAGCTCAGGGCGGGATCGGTCGAGTGCGGGAACTGCGGCGGCGGCAGGAGGGTCGGCTTGTGGCACAGCACGCAGTCGGTGGCGCTGCTGCTGGCCATGCTCGAAGGCAGGTGGGCAACCGAGCCGTGGCACGAGAGGCAGTCCTGGTTCGCCAACGCCGCGTGCGGCTGGGTGATCGCCGGACCGGCTTGGCCGCTCTTGTGACAGTTGAGGCACTCCTCCTCGGCGATGCCGTTGTGGCCTGGCGCGAGCCGGCCGAGCGTCGTGTCCGTATGGCACACGGTGCATCGCCGCCAGCCCTCGACGGGGTGCAGGATCGCGGGCACGACCTTCAGTCCGGCCGCACCCCCGCCGCCCTCATGACATAGGACGCAGTCGTTGTTGGTGGGGATGTGAGCGAGGCCCATCTGCATCGTGCCCTGCGAGGGCGTCGGGGTGGGCAGCGGGGCTTGCGCCGGGTGGCCCGCCGCGGTGTTCCAGAGGTTGAACAGCAGCCCGCCCGCGAGCAGCGCGACCAGAACCGCGTTGAGCGCAATCAGGATCTTGATGCCGCGCTCGAGGCTCATTCAGCGTCCTCGAGCAGCTCAGGTCCGCCGTCGCGCGACTCGAGCACCTCTTCGCGCGTCGGGAACTTGTAACCGCTGAAGATGCTCGACATCAGGCCGTTCTTCTCGATGTGGTCGACCAGTACGCAGCTGTAGATGTGGAAGATCGCGATGGCCAGGATCAGCCACATGCACAGGTGGTGGATGAGCCGGATGAGCTGCGGCCCGAGCAGGTCAGACAGCCAGCCGAAGATCATCCCGGCCGGCTGCGCACCGCCGATGCCGTCGAGCGCGAAGCCGGTGATCGTCTCGATGAACAGCAGGCCGAACAGGGCGATGTACGCCGTGGCGGCGAGCTGGTTGTGGCCCAGCACCTTGGGGATGTCGCGGCGCAGGAAGGCGTAATAGCCAGCCTGGCGGAACAGCTCGGTCGCCTGGTTGCGCGACGTGGGGATGAACGCCGACCAGCGCGCGAAACGATTGCCGATCAGGAGCCACAGGGTGCGCACCATGCCAGCCAGCAGAAAGACGATGGCCGTCGCGATGTGGATCACGCGCACGGCGGTCATGACGTTGCCGCCGGCCGGGAGGAGGAACGGGTCGGCGATGTACACGCCGGTGACGCTCAGGATCACGATGCACGCGACGATCACCCAGTGAGTGACGCGCACGGGCACCTGCCAGACGTAGAGCCGGACCCGCTCAGGTTCTTGCATCAGTGCACCGCGCACGCCGAGCACAGCGCGAACGAATGAACCGTCCGTAGCAGCTCGAGCGGCCGATTGGGGTCGGCAACGGGTGTGCCGACCAGCGCCTGCTCGCATGCGCCGGGGCGGCCGCGGTTGTCGCGCGGCGATCCGTTCCAGGTGCTGCCGTCGACGATCTGGTAGTCGGCGATCCGGCCGTCGCGGATGGTCAGCCAGTGGCCCACCGCGCCGCCGGGCCCCTCGGCGAGGCCGAAACCTGAAGCCTGGCTGGGCCAGCGGGCCATGTCCCAGCCCTCGAGGTTGACGAGCGCCAGGTCGCCCTGGGCGAGGTTGGCCACCAGCTCGCGCAGGTACTCGGTCGTGCGCGCCATCACGATCTGCGCCTCAAGCGCGCGTGCGACCGTCCGTCCGATCGTGCTGAACAGCGAGTCCATGCCGGCATCGAGCTTGAACGCGACGCCGTCCACGGCGTTCCGAACGAAGGAGTTGCCGGCGCCATAGGCAACGAGCATTCGCGCCAGCGCGCCCGTCTCCATGGGATCGTCGGCGTAGCGCGGCGCCTTGATCCACGAGTACTTGTCGAGACCGCCGAGCGACGAGTACGGCAGCGCCGGGCCGGCGTAGCGCGGCCGGGTCTGGCCCAGCGCCGGGTGCACGAGCGCGTCGGGCGTGGCGTCGTAGTCGTACCAGGCGTGATCGACCGCCTCGGCCACGCTGCCCTGATCGATCGCGCGCGGGTTCGCAAAGTCGCGATCCATCACCCGGCCGCGCGCCAGCAGGAGCTGGCCCGCGAACGAGTCCGACACGGGGAATTCGCCGAATGACAGGTAGTGGCCGATGCCGCCGCCAAGACGTTGCCACTCGGGGTAGTGCGCGGCAACGGTCAGCGCGTCGGGCACGAACGCCTCGTTGATGAAGCGCGCCGCGTTGGTCAGCAGCATGTTCATGTCCGCGAGCGCCTGCTGGCTGAGCGGCGGTGGGGAGTGGCGCGTGGATGGATGCTCGCCGCGGGGCGGCACTGGCGGCCCGCCCCACTCGGCTGCGATCGCCATGCCGCCCACGAGGTACGTCTGCGGGTGCGGGCTCTTGCCCCCGAGGATCGTCCGGACGCGCACCAGCTGACGCTGCCAATCGAGCGCCTCGAGGTAGTGGCCGTACAGCATCAGGCCGAATTCCGGCGACAGCCGGTACGCCGGATGTCCCGACCACGCCCCGCCCAGCGGGCCGCCGGCGCCGGGACGCACGAGCGCCGTGAGCCGATCGCGCGCGGCGGCGTACCAGCTGCTATCCGAATTTGGCCAATCGGTGATCGAACGGGCGAGCGTGCTGGTAGCGGCGGGATCGGCGGTCAGGGCCGCGACCGGGTCGGCCCAATTGATGAGCTCGCGCAGATAGAAGTTGACGACGTGCTCCTGGACGAGCGTCGTCGCGGCCAGGATGTTGCGTACCAGTCGGGCGTTCTTGGGAATGTCGACCCCGAGCGCGTTCTCGACCGCGCGCACCGACGCCAGCGCGTGGACCCCGGTCGCGGCGCCACAGACGCGCTGCGCGACGAGCCAGGCGTCGCGTGCCGCACGGCCGCGCACCACGGATTCGAGCCCGCGGAAGGAGGTGGCCGACAGCCACGCTTCCGTGACGGCACCGCCCAGCACCTCGGCTTCGACGCGCAGCTGCCCGCCTGCCCGGGTGACCGGATCGATGACGATGCGGCTCATAGATCGGGCTCCTCGTCGACCGGCTCCGGCTCACTGAGCGGCTGCTCAGCGACCCATACCTCGTCGACCGTCGGGCGCCCTTCCAGTTCGCCCAACGGTTCGGCTGGTACCGCGGATTCCGTGGTTTCGATGGCCGCGGTCGGCGTGACCTCGGCGGCTTCGGTCGTGTCGGTCGTGTCGGTCATTTCGGTCATTTCGGTCGTGTCGGGCGTCGGCTTCTTCGTCCTGCGCACGCGCCACTGGCGGACGGTGCTGGCCGCGCCGTGGACGACCGCCAGCCCCGCGACGCCACCGGTCAGCGCCAGGCCGATCGCGTCGGCGGAGACGTCCGGCAGGAAAGGCAGCGGTGCCGGCAGCCGCTGGTACGCGCCGCCCATGCCGTCCCAGAAGCCGGGCATCGTGCAGCCGATGCAGCCGTGGCCGGCGAGCACGTTCCACGAGGATGATTCCGCGTACTGCTGAGTCGGACAGTTGGCGAAGGTCTGCGGACCCTTGCAGCCCATCTTGTACAGGCACCAACCCTTCTGGCTGGCCTCGTCGCCCCACGACTGGACGAACTCGCCGAACTCGAAGTGGGCGCGCCGCTCACACTGGTTGTGGATGAGTCCGCCATAGGCGAAGAACGGCCGGCCCAGGCCGTCGGTCGGTGGGAACTCCCTGAGCGTCAGGTAATGCACGAGGGTCGCGGCCAGGTTGTCGCCGTTGACCGGGCAGCCGGGCAAGGCGACCAGGTGTGGCGTATTGATGACCCGACCGACACCTACGGCGCCGGTCAGGCCGCCGGCTGCTGCTGCCACGCCTCCGTCAAATGCGCAGCTGCCCACGGCGATGGTCCCTATCGCGCCGGCGCAGACCTCGCTGATGACGTCGCGCATCGGCCGGCCGCCGAGCGTTGCATGGGCGCCGCCGTCCGCGGTTGGCACGGACCCTTCGACAACGGCGATGTAGCCCTCAGGGAAGCGTGCCCTGAGCCCGGTCAGGGTGCCGGTCGCGTCCGCGCCGGCCGCGGCCATGAACGCCTCGTCGTAGTCGAGCGACAGCGCGCCGATCAGGAGCTCGCCGACCGTCGGGTTCGTCGACTGGAGGAACGCCTGGCTGTCGCCGCCACAGGCGAGGCCGCGCAGCCAGATGAGTGGGACGCGCGGCGCGTTCTCGACCGCGGCCGCGATGCGCGGCGCGTACGACATGGGCAGCGCCAGGGTCGCGGCGATCGCCGCGCTGAACTTCAGGAACGTGCGGCGCGAGACGCCATGGCGAACAAGCGCCACGTACGGGCGCTCATCGCGATCAGGAAGCGCCGGCCGCTCGGTCGCGCCCGCGCCTGGGATGGGTTTCAGTCCGTGCTCCGAAGCTAACGGCCGGTCCCTTCCACGATGAATACTCGGCTTTCACCGGTGCAGCGGCGGAGGGCCAGAGTTCCCTTTCTGACCCGCCAAACGGTTGTTAGCGGTGGCGCGGCTCGCCTAGCGGTGGCGCGGCTCGCTCAGCGGTGGCGCGGCTCGACCACGACCTGGCCGTCGACCCTGATCCGCGTCAGCTCCATGTTGTACCCCGCCCGGATGGCGCTGATACAGCGCTCGACGTTCGTCCGGACCATGTGGCTGGAATGGACGCGCCAGACGTTGCCGCGCGCGTCGAGCTCCTCGACGAGGACGGTGGCATTGATATCCATGCGCGTTTTGTCGCGTCTGGCGACGCGGGCGGGTAGTGCCGTTGGTCATTCGGCGCCGGGAGTGTGGTCGGGCCGATCTGCTACGGTGGGTACGTCCCCCCGTCTGCGGGGACCCTCCGCGTGGTCGACCCAATCCTGAACGGGCCGTGCGCCTGCTGTTCGGTTCGGGACTCCCGCTCCACGAGAGGTACTGCATGCCGACGACTGCATTCGTTTCAACTTACCCGCCGCAGCGCTGCGGGATCGCGACATTCACCTCTGACCTGTCCGCAGCCGTTGGCGATCGGGAGGTAGTTGCCCTCCAGCCGCCTGACAAGCCCGGCTTCTATCCACTCGAGGTCAGCCGCCGCATTGCGCGCGATGTGCTCCCGGACTACCTCAGCGCGGCGCACTGGATCAATGAGCGCCCGTTCCGTGTCGTCTCGCTCCAGCACGAGTACGGCATCTGGGGCGGCCAGGATGGCGCCTATGTCCTCGACTTCGTCAAGGCTCTGCGCACGCCCGTGGTCGCGACCCTGCACACGGTCCTGCAGAACCCGACACCGTCGCAGCGGCGCATCCTGACCGAGCTCGTCCACCTGGCCGCGGAGACCGTCGTCATGTCAACGGCAGCTGCGTCGCTGATGACCCGCTCCTACGGCATCGATCCAACACGCCTCGAGATCGTCCCGCACGGCGTTCCGAAGTTCCCACTGATGGCACCCGACGGGGTCAAGTCGCAACTGGGCTTGGCCGGCCACAAGGTAATCCTGAGCTTCGGTCTGCTGGGTCCCGGCAAGGGCTACGAATCAGCCATAGCCGCCATGCCCGCGGTGGTCCGAGCCGATCCGACCGCCGTGTATGTCATCGTCGGCGCTACCCACCCAGAGCTCCTCCGGCGCGAAGGCGAGGCCTATCGCGAACAGCTCATGCGGCTCGCGGCGTCCCTCGGCGTGGCGGACCGCGTCCGTTTCGTCGGCCGCTACGTCGCCGCAGGCGAGCTCGCACTGTGGCTGACCGCTGCAGACATATTCGTCACGCCCTACCCCAACCTGGAACAGATCGTCTCTGGCACGCTGTCGTACGCCATGGGCGCCGGCAAGGCGATCGTGTCGACGCCTTATGCCTACGCGAGCGAGCAACTCGCGCAAGGTCGCGGCCGGCTTGTCGCGGCCGGCTCTACAGACGCGCTCGCCGACGGCCTGATCGAGCTCGCCCTGAGCAGCGCCTTGCGGTCCGACTACAGCCGCAAAGCAGGCGAATACAGCCGGGGCATGCAATGGCCCGAGATTGGGACGGCGTATGGCAAGATCTTTGACCGCGTAGCCGGTGTGCAGCATCGTCGCGAGGACATGGCCGGCATCGCGGACAGAGTGGCCATCGCCAGTGCCTGATCGACCGCTGTTTCCCGCTCGCCGCACGCATCTCGATCGTCTGACCGGCCCGTTCGGGATCTGGCAGCACGCCCGGGGCGTCGAGCCAGACGAGGCCTTCGGCACCTGTACGGATGATGTTGCCCGGGCGCTGACGGTCGATCTCCTCCATCGGCGCGCTCTCGGCTGGGAAGCGGTGAGCAGCACCGCGCACAGATCCGTCGAGTTCCTGGAGGCGGCGTTTGACCAGGAGACCGGGACCTTCCGGAACTTCCGTCACACGCACGGCGACTGGCTGGACGAGGCGCCATCTCACGACAGCCTGGGGCGTGCCCTTCTCGCGCTGGGAACGGCTGCCCGGGATGCGCCCGAGGTCGCGCTGCGAGCGGATGCCCAGCGCTTGTTCGCGGCCGCGCTCACTGCTGCCAGGCGCTTGACCTCGCCGCGCGCGATCGCGTCGGCCGTGCTGGGCTGTGACGCGGCACTTGACGGCGGCATGACTGGAGAGGTGCAGTCGACGTTCGAGCTTCTGACGGGACGCCTGCGCGCCGTGTTCTTCGACGTCGACCTGGACGGGGATTGGCCCTGGCCGGAGGAAACGCTCACCTACGAGAACGCGCTGCTGCCGCACGCCCTGATCGTGGCCGCGCGACGGTTGGGCGACGCGCGGCTGCGCAGCGTCGGGCTACACGTCCTTGACTGGCTGATCGCTGTTCAGACCTCGCGCCGCGGCACCTTCACCCCGATCGGCAGTGACGGCTGGTGGACCCGCGGCATGAGCCGCAGCCAGTTCGACCAGCAGCCCATCGAGGCCACGGCGCTGATCCTCGCGGCCGCTGCTGCCTACGGCACGACGCAGGATGCGGGCTATCTCCGATCGGCAGAAGCGGCATATGCGTGGTTCCTGGGCGACAACGACGCGGGTCTCATGATCGCCGATGTCGTCACCGGCGGCTGCCACGATGGGCTGTCCGACGGCCACGTGAACGTGAACCAGGGCGCCGAGTCGACCCTGATGTGGTTGACCGCGCTCGAGACGATGCGCCAGCTGCGCACGGACGCTATGACCACTCGGCATACCCGTTCTCATGGCGGCGTGCCCGTGCTGGTGGAGTTGCACGCATGAGCAACCTCAAGGCGTCGGACATCTTCACCAGGCACCCACTCAACCCGATCATCACGGCCGACCAGCTGCCGTATCGCGCAAACTCCGTGTTCAACCCAGGGGCGGGGCTGGTCAATGGCGAAACGCTGCTGCTGATCAGGGTCGAGGACCTACGGGGTATCTCGCACCTCCTGGCCGCGCGCAGCGCCGACGGCGTCACGAATTGGCGATTTGAGCCCACGCCGCTCATCGCACCCGAGCCCGACACTCACCCGGAGGAGATCTGGGGCTGCGAAGACCCGCGCCTGACTTGGCTGCCGGAGCTCGACCAGTGGGCAATCGCCTACACCGCCTATAGCCGGCGCGGTCCGCTCGTCTCGCTCGCGTTGACCCACGACTTCACCAACGTTCGCAAGATGGGCCCGGTCATGCCGCCGGAAGACAAGGACGCGGCGCTCTTCCCGCGCCGGATCGATGGCCGCTGGGCGATGATCCACCGCCCGTCACCCCTGCGCGGATTCGCCCACATGTGGGTGTCGTACTCGCCCGATCTGCGCCACTGGGGCGACCACGAGCTACTGCTCGAAGCGCGTGATGGGGCGTGGTGGGACGCGGGCAAGATCGGCCTGGGCCCGCCGCCGCTCGAAACGGCCGACGGTTGGCTGGTCTGCTACCACGGCGTCCACTCGACGTCGGCCGGGCCCATCTATCGGGTCGGCCTGGCGCTCCTCGACCTCGACGACCCACGCAAGGTGCTGCGCCGGACCGACGAATGGGTGCTCGGGCCGACGGCCCCCTACGAGCGCAGCGGCGACGTCAACAAGGTTGTCTTCCCGACTGGCTGGGTGGTTGACCCCGTCACCAGGGTGCTGTCGCTGTACTACGGTGCGGGCGACTCGGCTATCGCACTGGCCACGGCCGACCTGGACGCTGTCCTCGATCTGATGCGGACGCTGCCTCCCGGCTGACGCGCCGGATGACGCCCGTCACCACTTGATGCGAGTTCGCGCGGGGATGACGACGCCCGCGCGACTGTCACCGAGATCGGCCCGTAGCTCCCAGCTGGCGCTCCTGGCGGCCGTGACCGCGCGCATCGTGACCTGGGCATTCGATCCGTGGGATGTCGTGTAGTCGATCACGAACTCAACCTTGCGGCGCGTGAAGCTGCGACTGACAAGCCAATCGTGTTCGCCGGACAGATCGCCCAGCCAGGCAGGCACGTCGAACATTCCCGAGTCGGGCGTCCTGTCGTTCTTGCGCGCCGCCGCCTCTTCCATGCGTCGGCCGAAGTGTATAGCAGCAATTGACCGACCGACAGGCCGGTCAATTCCATGGTCGGGGTCGTTAAGCGAGGTGTTGGAGGGGTGGTTGGTCTACCTGAAGAGTTGACGAAGTGTCGTGCGACCTGTGAGCGGGTGTCCTAGGGGAAGGACGTCCCGCCGCCGTCAGCGAGAGCTGTCGCGGCTGCGATAAGGCTGAGGACCAGAGAAACGAATGAGGCCACGAGCGCCGGGCGGACCCGACGCAGACTGCTGATGTGCATGCCTGGTGCTCCTTTCACCCACCCCTCCTGCCTCGTGGGTGTGGACGCGGCATCTGGCACGGCGCCCGCCGAGATGCTAGGGTTGCTCGGTCCGCATGTCAACTATTACTAAACATCGGGAGACGGCATCGCTCACGCTGGGTGCTGAGATCAGGCGCCAGCGACGGGCCAAGCGCATGACGCAGACCGAGCTGGGCCGGCCACTGACGCGCGCGTTCGTCAGTGCCGTCGAGCACGGGCGCTGCCTGCCGTCGCTCGCGGCATTGGCGCACATCGCTGACCGCCTGAACGTCTCGCCGGCCGATTTGCTTGAACCGGTCAAGCACGAATTGGCAGCGCTGTACACTGCTCGCCATGGCTCAGTCGCTGACCCGGTCCCAGGTCCGTGATCCGCTCTCACTCCGCGTGGGCGGGCGGATACGTGAGGCGCGCACTCGCGCAGGCCTGACGCAGCAGGCACTCGCCGGCGACCGCTACACAAAGGCCTACATCAGCGCGCTCGAGAACGGCCTGATCCGGCCGTCGGTCAAGGCCCTTGACTACCTGGCGACCCGTCTGGGGACTACCCCTGGCTGGCTCATGGCGTCGGAAGCGCCCACATGGACCCGGCTTGAGGCCGACCTTGAGCTGGCCGCCGGCAACTGGCAGAAGGCCGCCGACGCTTACGCCGAGCTGCTCGACGCCAGCGTCGAAAGCGTCCAGCGCGCGGAGATCCTGCGCGGCTTGGCGGAAGCGCATGCGCGTCTCGACCGCGGCGCGGAGGCCGTCCGCGCAGCCGCTGAAGCGGTCGAACTGTTCGAGGCCGCCGGCCGGGACGTCGATGCGGCGCTCACGAGCTACTGGCTGGCCGCCGGCCTGTACTACCAGGACAACGTCGTCGAGTCCAAGTCCGTGCTGGTGGCCATCCTCGCCAAGGTACGGGCGGGCCTGAACGTCGAGCCTGACTTCAAGGTCCGCCTGTTGATGGCGCTCTCGTCGAACGAATCACGCGAGGGCAACCATCAGGGCGCGCTGGCCTATCTCGAAGAGGTGCGCGGTCTGGCTGACACCCTGGACGACAGGCGCCGTGCCGCCTTCCTGTTTGACCTGGCCTACAGCTACTGCGAGTCGGGCGATTTCGAGGCAGCCATCCGCGCTGGCTACGCGAGCCTCGCGCTGTACTCCGCGAGCAACACGACGACAGAGATGGCCAAGATCGAGAACGAGATGGCGCTGGCCCACCTGGGCGCGGGCAGCATTGGCCGCGCGGCGGAGTTGGCGGCGTCGGCACAGCAACGGTTCGCGCAGCTGGGTAACGATCGCCAGCTGGCCCACGTCCTGGAGACGCAGGCCCAGATCGCTGCCGCTCGATCCGACTGGGTCGAGGCGCTCCGATTGAGCCAGGAGTCGATTGATTTCGCGCGCAAGACTGACAACCTCGCCGCCCAGGCGGCGGCCGGACTGACCGCCGCCCGCTGCCATGTCGCGCTGGGCGATGGCGGCGCCGCGGAGGATTCCTTCGCGGCCGCGGCCGACGCGGCGCGCCAGCTCAAGCGCCCGGCCGTGTTACGCCGCGTGTTAAGCGAGTGGGCCGATCTGCTGGCCGCGCAGGGTGACCACGAGCGCGCGTTTGCCCTCAGCCGTGAGGCGCTCGCCACCGCCCAATAGAGTCGCCGGCCGCGCGCCGCGTTGGGGCCCGGCGGAACGCATAACGCTCTTCGCGCGTCTGGGCGGCATGTCCCAGTTTCGACCGGCTCTGCTCACGTTTGTCCTTGCGGCCCTGTGCCTTGCCTGCGGCACCACGACGCCCAGCCCCACGACCAGCCCCACGACCGGCCCAACGCCGACTCCCTCACCCTTACCCAGCCCGACGCCAGGTTCAGGACCGATCGTCGTGACGTTTCAGGTCCTCGCCGAGCAGTACCGCATCCTCCTCACCGACCCAGCCGACATCGCAATCGCCCAGCGGCTGCTCGCGGGCGATGACACCGCGCCGAGCATTCCCAACGGCTTGATCGTGCGCGACGACCCCAGCGTCAACGATGGCTGGAGCTGGTCGATCGATCCCGACTCACTTGAGTTCGCCGACATGACCACCGAGGTGTGCGACGGCCTGCCGTCGTATGTCGAGGATGGCTCGCTGACCGGTGACTACTTCTGCCCGTGGAGCGCCGAGATCGTCGCGCTCGTGCCGGCGCCCTAGGCTCGCTTGCGCGCCTTCCATACTTCCTCGCTGGGCCAGCGCCGCGACCATTCCGCGCTCACGTAGGGGAAGCGCGTCGTCGCGCCTTCGGCTGGCCGCAGCTCGACCAGATCCTCGACCTCGAGTCCGCTCGAGCGCAGCAGCCGGATCATGTCGCCGTAGCCCAGGTGGAACTCGACGCTGTCCTCCTCGGGCCATTCGAAGCGGTACATGCCGAAGTAGTCGCGGATGAGCCGATCGGTCGACGGCCCTTCCGCGTCCGTGTCG